>DATCLI010000389.1:0-19012 GCA_036563955.1 Clostridia bacterium
ACAATATATTGCGGGTATGCATTAAAGCTTGTCATTATATATTGTACAGCGGATTTTTATTAAGGTTACATCGCAAAAGCCTTTCCATGCTGTATTATTGAATTTATTATAACATAATGTTAGAATAAATCGAAATACAAGGTTTTGCCAATAATTTAGCGTATCAAATTTGCGTTAAATACTTAATATATGTAATAATGAAACCGATAATATTTTTATGCGGAGAAAAAAACAAAAGTACAAAAGAGGAGAAAAATGAAAATACTTTCGTGGAATGTTAATCAGGGCAAGGAATGCCGAAATTTGATTGACATGATTAATATTTTAAACGACTATCGTTCCGATGTTATTTTTTTGCATGAATTTATTAATGACCGGTACGGCCAGATATTGAGAAATACAATGGATGAATTGGGCTGGAAACATCAATATTTCACGGGCATTGGATCGATGAGCGGGATATTGATATTATCCAGGAAACATTTTTCACCAAGCAGATGTAATTATAAAAAGCCTTCAAAAAGTTACGGATGGCTGGACATACTTTTTGATGACTGCAGGATAAGTGTTCTCGCGGTGAATATACCTCATGATGACCGTTATATGAATAAAGATGAATACTGGGAACGGCTGCTCGAGTACTCAAGGATTAAAACAGTGGACGATTGTTTGATAATAAGCACAATGTCTACGGATAATGAAATGCCTGAATGTAAATATCTTCAGCCAATAAATGAAATAACCAGAACCGGCTGGATCGATTTGATTAAAGAACACCAGCAGAAAACCCGCAAAGAAAAATTGGACGGAAGCACGCCGGAAAGGTTTGATTATGCTTTTGCGTCCAGAATAGCTTTTAATTCCGTTGCAGCAGCATATCTTTCAAAATATGAAAGAGAAAAAGGATTTACAAGACCGGCAATGGTTCTCGAGTTATCGTGACTTTTCTGAATTGAAAAAGGAGAATTCATATGTTGGAAATGCTGTACAAACGGCGAAGCATCAGGAAATATAAAAAAATACCGCTGGAAAGAGAACGGATAGAAAAAATAACAAAGGCTGCTTTACTTGCGCCGTCATCGCGAGACATCAGACCGTGGGAATTTATTATTGTAGAATCAAAACAGACGCTGAAATTACTTTCAGAAGCTAAAGAAAGCGGTTCGGATTTTCTTGCTGATGCACCCTTTGCGATAGTTGTGATCGCCGATGAGATGAAAAGCGATGTATGGATAGAAGATGCTGCGATTAGTTCAATAATTATTCAGCTTGAAGCGGAAAAATTGGGCCTTGGCTCATGCTGGGTTCAAATACGAAACAGAAAAAATGCTAAAGGCGAATCTTCCGAAACATATGTAAAAAAAGTTTTGAATATTCCTTTCCATTACAGAGTGGAATGCATTATTGCGGCAGGATATCCGGCGGAGCAGAAAAAGCCATACAGCCAGGATGGTCTTTTAACGGAAAAAATACATTTTGAAAAATATTGATATTCTCATAAAGCCGGTAAATTGAATAAGCGCCGGGCATTTCTTAAATCAGCGGAATCAGTTGTTCCGCGATTTACATATACCGATAAATTATTTTGTCAAAAACATGTAATTATTTTGTAAATAGATGAATATTGCCGCTGTATGAAAAAAATGTTATAGTGGGTTTGAGCCGGATAGGCTTCGTTGATGCTTAAGATATACCCGAATAATTATATTATCAAGGCTTTTGCGATGTAACCTTAATGAAAATCAGCCGTACAATATATAATGACAAGATTTAATGTATACCCGCAATATATTGTACAGCGGAACTCAGAGTATATAACATCGCAAAATGCCAATTATCAGGTGAATATACGTTGAGAAAATACGGACTTATTGTCTTTTGTTTAATGATCATTTTAATAATCGCGCTTCCATGCGGCGCTTTTTCCCAGGACAGCTCATATGTGCAAACTGTTAATATGGAGCTTAACGGTATTACGCGTGAAATAAATCTTGTCAGGGTTGATTTGAAGGACCCGGCTTATCGCGTTGAAGCCGCGGTAGCAAAAGGCCAGGTCGGAAAAGTGGATTCCCTTGCAGGGATTGCAATGCAGCTTGCGGATGACGAAACCGAAGTTATTGCCGCTATTAACGGTACGTTTTTTAACGCGTATTCGGATTTGCAGCCTGCCGGGAATATCTTTATTAACGGCAAACCTTTATATGTGAGCAACAGCGGGACAACCATCGGATTTACCGCAGGTAATGAGCTTGAATTGGCCTATCTTCACACAAGCATAAAAGGTTCAGTAAACGGCAATTGGGAATACCCGTATAACTGGGAAGTTTGGGGAATAAACCAGGTCTATTACAGAGCCGATGCAAATATTCTTTATACTCCGCATTATGGCAGTCAGGTGAATGCGGGAAATAAGACCGCGATTGTGGTCAGGAACAATAAAGTGGTTGAAATTTGCAAGGGAGTCAGCCCTATTTACAGCGACGGGTATACGCTTGTTTTTGGCGCCCAGTCTTATGCGTCGATGTTTAAAACAGGAGATACCGTCGATTATAAGATTCAATACTCGAACATTGATTTTTCAGTAATGAACGGCAAAGGAGCGCCGAGGGAATGGACACATATCCGCACGGCAATCGGAGCCGGGCCAATGCTGATTAAAGACGGAAAGCTTGTGCTTGATGCCGCTAAGGAAGGTTTTACGGGTGAAAAATTTACGTCCAGGTCACAGAGAAGTTTTATCGGCGAAACCGCGGATCATATCCTTGTTATCGGTACCGTGCCAAATGCAACCGTCTATGAGCTGGCTGCCATTCTTATGGATATGAACCTTGTAAATGTTATGAATCTCGACGGAGGGGCTTCCTCCGGGCTCTATTATAAAGGAGAGGTAATAAAAAATACGGGAAGAGATATAAGCAATGCCATTGTTATTACCAGAAAGAAAACAAAACCTGTAAGGATGGAACTTAACGGAAGAGAATTGTTTTTTGATACGGACGCTTTTTTGGAAAATGGTATTGCGATGGTTCCAATGAGAGGAATAGTTGAGTCAATGGGATCCGAAGCGGGCTGGGATCCTGTAACAGGAACGCTTTGGGCTTGCATACGAAATACCAAAATTGAAATGTGGAATGAAAGCAGTATTGTAAAAGTTAACGGTACTTACAGAGAACTGCCGGCTCCCGTTCTTGTGCGGAACAACAGGACGCATATCCCTGCGGAGTTTCTTGCGGAATTATTTGGCGGAACAGTAACGTTTGATGCCGCAAAGAATATGATTGCTATGAATATTAATTTTACCGATCCTGACGATATTTACGAAGATGCGGTAAATGTATATGCCAGCGGCAATATTGGAAAAGCGGTCGAACTTTTCCATCAAGTGCTTGATATTATGCCAAACCATGCCGGTTCACTCCTGAAGCTGGCAAGGTATTATGATAAAGAGGGTAATAATGGAAAAGCGCTGGAATACTATAAAAAATACCTTGATATCCAGCCCGAAAACTATGATGTATGGCATTCCCACGGTTGGGTTTATTATAAAATGAACCGCCTTTCCGAAGCTAAAGAGGTATTTGCAAAGATTACGAATAAAGTGCCGAATGCGGCCACTTACTGGATAGTTCTTGGCGATGTTTATGCGCATTATCAGATACAGGACGGCGTCAATGCACGCAAGTGTTATGAAAATGCGCTGAAATACAGTTCAGATACAACCCAGATCAGCACAATACAATCAAGAATAAACAAGCTGAATAATTAGTAGCTTCTCACCCGAAGCAGGTCCCGTGAGAATAGTATTCCGCGATTAGCTTAAGAACTATTGTACAATAACGTCAACAAGGAGCTGCATTTGCAAGAGCTATACAGTTCAGCTCGGGCAAGTCGAAACTCGCAAAAATGCTTTGAAATATTTTTGTATGAAGCATTTTTGCTCAAACAGTCGACTTGCTTATCCTCGCTCTGACTGTATATCTCTAAGCTGCATTCCGCTATAGTTTCCGTTATTGTACAATAGTTCTTCATAATTATGCGCTGAACAAGCAGTTAACTTATTAGCAGTGAATAAACAGCTAAACAGCGGGTGATTCGGGTGCTTTCGGTGACGCCGGGCGACATGCTCCAACGCCCTGCTGCTTACAGGTGAATGCGGAGCGGGTTAATGAGCGACCCGGGATATGGAGACCTCTGTGCGAGAATATTACGGACCTGAAGCGTGTTGTAGGTATGTGCTTTGTCGCCCAAGGAAGCGAAACACCCGAAGCAGGACCCGCGGAAATAATGCGCAGACTTACTATCTGAACTATTTTACAATAGTTTCAGTTTTGCTTGACATCAATTTGATATTTCCTGTAGTATAGTTAATGATATATTTGAAACGACTGAAACAGGAGTGAATCTGATGGCTGGAACGATAACCGAAAAAATCCTTGATAAGCATATAGTCGAAGGGAAGAAAGAACCCGGAAGTGAAATCGCAATTCATATAGACAACACACTGACGCAGGACGCGACCGGAACGATGGCATACCTTCAGTTTGAGGCCATAGGGATTGACAGGGTAATGACCGAACTGAGCGTTAGTTTTGTTGATCACAATACGCTCCAGACCGATTTCAGGAACGCTGATGATCACAGGTATCTGCAATCTGCAGCGCAGCGCTATGGTTTATATTTCTCACGGCCCGGAAACGGTATTTGCCACCAGGTGTTTCTAGAACGCTTTGCAAAACCGGGCAATACTCTTATCGGTTCAGACAGTCATACCCCGACTGCCGGAGGTATCGGCTGCTTTGCGATGGGAGCTGGAGGCCTGGACGTGGCCTGCAGCATGGCAGGCGCTCCATTCAGGTTTAAATATCCGAAAATAGTAGGGGTAAGGCTTACAGGAAAGTTTCAGCCCTGGGTGTCCGCAAAAGATGTGATCCTTGAGGTTTTAAGGCGCATCGATGTTAAGGGCGGCGTTGGAAAAGTCCTTGAATATTTCGGCGACGGTGTTAAAACATTAAGTGTAACCGATAGGGCGACAATTACAAATATGGGAACTGAGACTGGGTGCACTGCAAGCATATTCCCAAGCGACGAAATTACAAAGGCATTTCTTGAAAGCCAGGGCCGCGGCAGCGACTGGGTTGAGCTTATCCCCGACGATAATGCGCAGTACGATGAAATAATTGAGATTGATTTAACGACCCTCGAGCCGATGGTTGCACTTCCGCACAGCCCGGGAAACGTAAAAAAGGTTCGCGAAGCCGGAAAAATAAAGGTGGATCAGGTTGCAATAGGTTCGTGTACGAATTCATCTTTAAGAGATTTAAAGGTTGTCGCTAATGTCCTTAAAGGGAAAACGGTATCGGAAAACCTGCATGCGACAATCAGCCCCGGTTCCCGGCAGGTTGTCGAGCACCTCGTTAAAAGCGGGGAATATCTTGACATTGTAAGATCGGGAGCAAGAATAATGGAGAACACATGCGGCCCCTGTATCGGCATGGGCTGCGCTCCGAGTTCGGGCGCGGTATCCGTGCGTACGTTCAACAGGAATTTTAAGGGAAGAAGCGGAACGGCCGATGCCGAAGTATATCTTGTCAGCCCCGAAACAGCCGCTGCAGCGGCTATTACCGGATACCTCACCGATCCGAGGGAGTTAGGCGAATTCCCGCAAATAGATATGCCCGATAAATTCTTTGTGAACGATAATATGATCCTGCCCCCTCTTCCTGCTGAAGAGGCAAAAAAAGTTGAAATTGTAAGAGGACCGAATATTAAACCTCTGCCGCAGTTTGATGCGCCGGAAGACGTGCTTTCCGGAAAGGTGATTATAAAAGTCGGAGACAACATAACAACAGACCATATAATGCCCGCGGGCGCAAAAATCCTGCCTCTCAGAAGCAATATCCCAGAGATATCGAAACATGTCTTCGAAGCGGTGGACAGCGGGTTCTATGAAAGAGCCAAATCATACGGCGGAGGGTTTATTGTCGGAGGCGAAAATTACGGGCAGGGTTCAAGCAGGGAACATGCGGCGCTTGCTCCGAAGTACCTCGGTGTAAAAGCTGTAATTACAAAATCGTTCGCACGCATACACATGGCCAACCTGGTCAATTTCGGCATAATACCGCTTGTTTTTTCAAATCCTGCCGATTATGATTCAATTGACATGGATGACGATATCGAAATACGAATCGGCGATTTATCGGATGATTTGATTTTGCGTAATAAAACCAAAGGGAAAAATATCAAACTGGAGCATTCCCTTTCAATATTGGATACTGAAATTCTATTGTCCGGCGGAAAGCTTCCGTGGATCAAAAAAAGCATGTCTGGAGGAAAGTAAAAATGCAGAAGATTATGATGAAAACCCCATTGGTTGAGATGGATGGGGATGAAATGACCCGTATAATATGGAAGTTTATTAAAGATGAACTGATATACCCGTTTGTTGATTTAAAGACGGAATACTACGATCTTGGAATTAAACACCGTGATGAAACCGAAGACCAGGTTACGGTTGATGCAGCGGAAGCTACAAAGAAATACGGCGTTGCCGTAAAGTGTGCGACGATAACGCCTAATGCGGACAGAGTAAAAGAATATAACCTTAAAAAGATGTGGAAAAGCCCTAACGCGACGATCAGGGCAATCCTGGACGGTACTGTTTTCCGTGCGCCTATTATTGTAAAAGGCATTAAACCGGCCGTAAGAAATTGGACAAAACCTATTTGCATTGCGCGTCACGCATACGGCGACGTATATAAAGGCGCGGAAGTTTATGCGGAAGGTCCCGGAAAAGCGGAACTTGTTTTTACCGGAAATGACGGGCAGGAAATAAGAAGGCATGTCCATACGTTTGACGGTCCCGGGATTTTAATGGCGATGCATAATACTGACCAATCAATTAAAAGCTTCGCGAGATCGTGCTTCAATTATGCTCTTGATCAAAAGATGGATTTGTGGTTTTCAACGAAGGATACGATATCAAAAACATATGATCACCACTTTAAAGATATATTTAACGAAATATACGAAAATGAATACAGAGAAAAATTTGAAAAAGCAGGTATTGAGTATTTCTACACCCTTATCGATGATGCCGTTGCAAGGGTGATACGTTCGTCGGGAGGATTTGTCTGGGCTTTGAAAAATTATGACGGGGATGTCATGTCGGATATGATTGCCACCGCTTTCGGAAGCCTTGCTATGATGACATCCGTTCTTGTGTCGCCGGAAGGCCATTATGAATACGAAGCTGCCCATGGAACGGTCCAAAGACATTATTACCGGTATCTTGAGGGGAAACCTACGTCAACAAACTCAGTTGCAACCATATTTGCCTGGAGCGGGGCTTTCAGAAAACGCGGTGAGCTTGACGGGCTGAAAGAACTCGCCGAATACGCGGATAATCTTGAAAAAGCTACTATATCAACAATAGAAGACGGTATTATGACAGGTGATCTTGCGGCCTTGTCCGAACTGGAAAATAAAACAATAGTAAATACACAGGAATTTCTTTCCGAAGTAAGAAAACGCCTGGAAGCATTATGTTAATATAAGCGGCGGCCTGATTGATGCTGGAAACAATAACGGCAGGGAAACCGGAGACGCCATTTGTTTGCCTTCCCTGCAAAAACATAACAGAGAAAAATTCTCCTGGTAATAGAATTTATAACATTAAAAATGCAAAAAAATAATATTGATTTTTTTAAATTTATGTTACAATATAACAGGCTGTTTTTTTGTCGAAACGAGTATGAACAGGACAAAATTCTTCCCTAAAATCAATTCTATATTTATTCCAAGGAGGATGTGTTATGGAAAAGAATCCAGCAATCGGGTATCTGCCGGATGAACGGCCGCCAGTCTGGAAACTGCTTCTTTATGCCATTCAGCAGGTTATCGTTATGTTTCCTGCAACTGTGGCTGTCGCACTAATCACCGGGTTCCACATCTCGACAACGATCTTTGCGAGCGGGCTTGCGACGATCTGCTTCATTCTTATTACCGGGAGACAAATCCCGTTGTATTACGGCTCGAGCTTCTCGTATATTGCTGCTATTGCCGGTCTAATGGCATCTGAAGCGCTCGCGGGAGCTGAATTGAATGAAAAAATAGCAGTGGCGCAGTTCGGAATTGTTATGTCAGGTCTCGTGTCCATTCTCGCAGGATTAATTGTAAACCGTTTTGGCAAAGAATCGATAGAAAAGGTTCTGCCGGCAACGATTACGGGTCCCATTGCAATGGTCATTGGACTGACGCTCGCGGGTACCGCACTGAGCGATGCCGCTTCCATTGCCATAGACACGGCCGGCACCGTATCTGTCGCGGAAGCGCAGGTAGCTGTCGCAAAAAATATGGCATGGATTATTTCTTTGGTTACATTGCTCGCCACTATCATTTTTTCAGTGTATCTGAAAGGCTTTTTAGGCCAGCTTCCATTGATTCTCGGACCGGTTGTCGGCTGCATTACCGCATATATTATCATGCTTGCGACCGGCATTAATCTTTTCAAGGTACTGCCCGAATCCGCAGGCAGCGGAATTTTCGCGCTTCCTGTTTTTACACTTCCGAAACCTACCTGGATGGCTGTCGCGGCAATTATGCCGATAGCGATAGCAACCATTCCGGAGTCAACAGCCCATGTATATCAATTGGATATATATGTAAATGACTTGGCCAGGAAAAAGGGATCCGAAAAGAAATACAATATTGCTGAAAAATTGGGACTTAACCTGATTGGCGATGGTATCGGCGATATCGTATCGGGATTTGTCGGAGGCCCCGCGGGAACCAATTACGGCGAGAATATCAGTGCGATGGCAATTACGAGAGTCTTCTCGGTTTCGGTTCTTCTTGCCGCTTCCGTCATTGCAATGATAATTGCATGCTTTACGCCTCTGATTAACGCGATATATTCCATTCCCGTTTCGGTAATAGGGGGATTGGAGGTATACCTCTTCGGAGCGATTGCAGCACAGGGTATCGCTATTATGGTTGAGAAAAAGGTTGACCTGTTCAGCGCGAAAAATATTGCGGTTATTGCCACAATTATGATTATCGGACTCGGCGGACAATATGCCTTCGGAGGCAATATTCCTTTCTTCGGAATACAGGTTCCATGCGTAGCGGGCGCCGCAATATTCGGAATTTTACTGAATCTCATTTTGAGTATCGGCTCTAAAAAAGAGTAAGTCAGGAAGACTGAATTTATATAAGAAGTAAAAAGGAACAGGAGACAGCATGATATTGCTGTCTCTTTCCTCACTTACCTAAAAAAATTGTCGTAAACGAAAAAATTTTTGTTTGACAAGCAGTAAAAATTGGGTATAATTATATTGTAAACATAGAGAAAAGATTAGCGACTTTCAGTCGATAATGGCAAACCCGTTGAAAAGCGGGGACGCAAAGCTAAAGGGCCTAAAGCGGAAGCAATGGCAGCCTGGCCACCGAAATTGGGAGTTTTTTTATTTCCCGCGAACGCTAAAGAGGAGGTTTGATTGAAAGTCATTAAAACTTAATATCGTAATATCAGGAGAATGCGATGTAAGAATCTTTTCACCGATAACGGCAAACCCGCTGAAAAACGGGGACGCAAAGCTAATGGGCCTAAAGCGTAAGCAATGGCAGCCTGGCTACCGAAGGGAGAGATTTTTATATGAAGAAAATTATTGCTTCAATAACGATGCTCCTGCTTCTTACGGTATATGCCATGACTGCTGATGCTGCAGGTGTTTATCTCGATGTTGGCAGCGTTAATGACGGCATTATTGGGATAGCGTATAACGGAGAAGCGGATACTCGTTATAAAGTGATGATTTCAAAGGGATCGGAAGAGTATACTTATGACTATTTCGGTCCGGGAATAGAGTATTTCCCTTTACAAAGCGGCAGCGGAAACTATAAAGTGAGTTTCCTGGAAAGCATATCAGGAACAAAGTATAGGGTAATATACACGAAAAACATCAGTGTCGACATTAAGTCGGATACAATGGTTTTTCTTCAGTCGGTACAGAATGTTAACTGGAACAGTGAAATGACAGCGGTGGATCTGGCGGAAGAACTGGTTCAAGGCTTAACAGGTGTAAAGGATAAGGTTGAAGCAATATACCTGTATGTTGTATCGAACATTGAATATGACTACGGAAAGATAAATACCGTTGACAGCCGGTACGTTCCTGACATAGATGGTACGCTTAAATCCCAAAAAGGCATATGTTATGATTATTCGGCCTTGTTTGCTTCAATGCTGAGAAGCCAGGGAATACCGACCAAACTTGTAAAAGGCTATACAGATAATGTTGATGGATACCATGCATGGAATGAGGTTTTAATAGATGGACAGTGGGTAGTGATAGATACTACATACGACGCGATTATGAAAGCATACAACGATAAAGGTTACGAGAAAGATAGATCTGAATACCAGATAGCAAGAGTATATTAAGCGAAATCACGGTACATAATGGCAAATAACTACCTGCATGCAGTTATAGCTGGTAAAAGAATTATGCCGTTTCATTAAGTTAATTAATGTGCCGTCTGTCCTGTTCCTAACTACACGTTATATCAGGGCGGACGGTACTTTTTTTTGAAGCAGCGGAAGAAATTGTTCAGCAATTTTTGCGCTGCTTCTATTCGCAGCGCAAAGAAAACTTATGCAAAACATCAGTCGTTACTTGCAGGTTGGCACCTGTAATATTATAATGTGGATGATACTTTATGACGAAAAGCCGTATCAATTCCGTTTTATGCTGAGTAAGTCGGGAACAGCAGGGAAAAATAAAACTATTGTCATAAGCAAGGCAGGGGATAAACACGGAAACGTTCAGGCTTCAAAAATTTTTAGCGCACTGCGGCGTTGCATCCCGCAGGAAAGCGGAAGAATATATACGCAACGGAATGGTAAAGGTGAACGGCAAGGTTGTTACTGAATTGGGGACAACCGTTTCTGCAACTGATAAGGTTGAATTAAATGGAAAGCCTGTGAGTATCGAAAAAAACAAGGTATATATCATGCTCAATAAACCCAGTGGGTATGTAACAACGGTACACGATCCTCAGGGAAGAAAAACCGTTATGGATTTGATTCAGGACCTTAATGAGAGGGTTTATCCTGTCGGGCGCCTTGATTATGATACCTCCGGCCTGCTGCTTTTAACAAATGACGGTGAACTGGCTTATAAAATGACACACCCGAGTTATGAAATATTAAAGGTTTATATTGCAGCAGTAAAGGGACACCCATCGCAGGAAACAATACGAAGCCTTGAATCGGGAGTAGGAATAGACGGTTATGTAACCGCACCGGCACGTGTAAAGGTAGTGGAGCAGTATAACAACAAGACCAAATTGGAAATAACAATACATGAGGGCAGAAACAGACAAGTGCGGAAAATGTGCGAAGCAGTCGGCTATCCCGTAACCATGCTTAAAAGGATAAAGCTTGGCTGCCTGGAACTGAATGATTTGAAACCTGGTCAATGGCGCTTTCTAACGAAGCATGAAATAAAAAAACTAAAGGAAATGATGTGAATAATATGCAGCGGCAAGTAACGATTAGACATTTTACATACTACTTCAGGAAGATGATGAAGTTTTATGAATTAAGAGTACAGGGAGTTCCACAGGCGCTTTTCGTATTGCTTTTGGCGGTATTGTTTGGTTCAGGTATTTTGATGCAGCCCCTTATGGTTGAATTGTATGAGGATCTTCAACAATATTTGGCGGTATTCCCGGATTTATTTTCAGAACCCGACAACATCGAACCTTTTATGGAGTTTTTACGCTCCAGGGAAATTGCGAAATTGACTGAAACAATGTTAAAAATATTTGGTATTGTTGTGATTCAAAATGCTTTATCGATGCTTCTGTCGTTTTTTTACCTTGGCGCTTATCTTGTTGATCTTGAAGCCCAGGAAGTTTCCTTTGCCGCTTATATGAAAAAATTTTTTGCTGCCTTTCCAAGGTTTATCGTTTTTCAGGTTTTATTTCATATCGGGTTAGGCATTCTCGGTATATTCTTTTCGTTTTTTATAAGCCTGCTTACTGTAATACTTCCATTTACGTATATTATTGTTGTCCTTCTTCCTTTCGCATGGCTTGTTATCGAGGTTATATTTATATTCAAGGAAATTACGCTGCTGGATACAGGTGTCGGGGTATTTAAAAATTTTGTACTTTCGTGGAAGCTGTCTGCAGGCAACAGGATTATGATTGGAAGAAATATATTTTTTGTCGTATTTCTTAATATGATTGTAAAAATGCTTGTAGTGAGTTCAAATGTTTTATTGTCGCTTTTTATAGTTTCATTTATTGAGGTTATTGTGCTGTTAATAAAACAAAGGCTCATAGCGTTGATGTATTTGTCAAGAACAAGAACGGCAGTAGATAAAAAGTTTGATGAAGATTGACAGAATACCTCATAAAACGTATAATTTTTAGGTAACCTGGCCAGGCATGATTATCACGATTGTGTTTATGGCGAACTGTATACGCGGTACATAATTGGAGGAATAGCACATGCGGTTTGATAACATTGAGAAATTTGACCCACAGTTAGCTGAAGCATTATACAAGGAAATAGACAGGCAGAGGAATAAAATTGAACTTATCGCTTCGGAAAATTTCGTAAGTGAAAATGTTTTGGAAGCACTGGGTACTCCCCTTACAAATAAATATGCCGAAGGCTATCCGGGCAAGCGATATTACGGCGGATGCGAATATGTGGACATAGTGGAAAGTTTGGCAATTGAACGTGCCAAAAAATTGTTCGGAGCAGAGCATGCAAATGTTCAGCCCCATTCGGGTGCACAGGCCAATATGGCTGTTTTTTTTGCGGTCATGAACCCGGGGGATACGTTTATGGGCATGAACCTCGCGCACGGCGGCCATTTAAGCCACGGCATGGCAATCAACATGTCGGGGAAATACTATAATGCTGTTCCTTATGGCGTCAGAAAAGAGGACGGTTATATTGATTACGACGAACTCGCGCAGCTTGCCGGGAAACATAAACCGAAGTTGATAATAGCAGGTGCAAGCGCATATTCCAGGGAAATAGATTTCAGGCTTTTTAGAGAGATCTGCGACGAGACAGGCGCATATTTAATGGTCGACATGGCCCATATAGCAGGCCTGGTCGCCGCCGGACTGCACATGAACCCCGTGCCTTATGCGGATTTTGTTACGACTACGACGCATAAAACACTCCGCGGTCCAAGGGGCGGAATGATTCTGTGCAGGGAAAAATATGCGAAGGATATAGATAAAGCCGTCTTCCCGGGTATTCAGGGAGGTCCGCTTATGCACGTGATCGCGGCGAAAGCTGTTGCTTTTAAGGAGGCATTGTCTGACGAATTCAATATGTATCAGAAACAAATTGTTGCCAACGCGAAAGCGCTTGCAAACGGCCTTATGGATTTTGGTTTTACGATTGTATCGGGAGGAACCGATAACCACATGATGCTCGTTGATCTTACGAATAAAAATATAACCGGAAAGGACGCTCAGAATCTTCTTGATGAAGTGCTTATAACCGTGAACAAAAACGGCATTCCTTACGATACAAGAAGCCCGTTTGTTACGAGCGGAATAAGAATCGGAACGCCTGCGGTCACTACAAGGGGAATGAAAGAGGATGAAATGCGGGAAATTGCGAAGCTTATCGCAATGACAATGGATGATTTTGCATCGAACAGAGATTATGTGATTGAATCCATTAAGCATCTGACGGCACGCTTTCCGCTGTACCAGTAAAATCAAGTTTCCGGATTTATGACTCTGAGCTGCATTCCGCAAGGTTTACTTTTTTCAATGTCTTTCAAAAGACGCCGACCGCTATAGAAGCTCAATATCGGCTGCGCCTTCAGTCGTTGACAAAAACAGGGGCAGTGGTTATAATGTAGTTTGTTGGCTTTTTGGAGTTGATCAGGGCTAAACCGGAGGAGTATTATGCGAATAGATATTTCCGATGTAATAAAAACTCCGGGTTCAGAAATAGAAATAAATGAAGCCGGTACAATAGGAAATTTAAAGGATATTTACGGACTGATTTCAGTTACGGGCCCGGTTGTTTTTGAAGGTTCGCTTGCAAACATTAACGGGCTGCTTCGTCTTAACGGTAAAGCCTTCTGTACCTATGAAACTATATGCGACATTTGCGGGAACAAAATAACAAGAGACCTGCAGGTAGGAATTGACGAGGATTTGATTAAGGGACAAACAGAAAATATTGATGACGATCAATTTGTGTACAAAGATAACTGGCTTGTGCTGGATAAAATCCTGTCGGATAACATAGTGCTGAATTTACCGATGAGCCACCGGTGCAGTGATAATTGCGGTATTATTTGTCCCGGATGCGGTAAACCCGTTACCGGTACAAGATGCGGCTGCGAAGACGAGCAGCCGATAGATCCAAGACTTGTTGTCTTAAAGAAATTAATTGATGATGATACGGAAAAATAGTCCGGAACGGAGGTGTAATAAATGGCAGTACCAAAAAGAAAAGTTTCCAAGCAAAGAAGAGATAAGAGAAGAACACATTATAAGCTGGCCGCTCCTGGGTTAGTTGAATGCACCCATTGCCATTCTTTGAAATTGCCGCACAGGGTATGCAAAGAATGCGGCTATTATGACGGAAAAGAAGTTGTGAAAGTGGAAGCGTAAAAAAAACAATTTTTAGATAATAGCAGCGGAAGCTGCTATTATTTATGTCGGAGCATGAACTCTAATGAACCGCTTTAAAATATCGGAAGTTATAAATGGAAGCATAGCCCATGAAGCAGGCATTGAGCCGGGAGATAAATTGCTGACGGTAAACGGTAAAGCTGTTAAGGATATATTTGACTACCGGTTTTTTTTAGCCTGTGAAAAAGTACTTGTCGAAATTGAAAAGAAGGACGGGAGTATTCTGAGAATAGATATAGAAAAGGATGAAAGCGAAGATATAGGACTGCTGTTTGAAAACCCGTTAATGGATAATGAAAGAAACTGCAGAAACAAATGCATCTTCTGTTTTATTGATCAGCTCCCCAGGGGCATGCGTAAATCGCTGTATTATAAGGATGATGACGCAAGGCTGTCATTTCTTTTCGGAAATTATATAACAATGACAAATATGGACATTGATGAATTAAATCGTATCATCCGGCACAGAATGTCGCCCGTTAATGTTTCGGTCCATACTACAAACCCTGAGCTTAGAGTTTTTATGATGGGAAACAAAACTGCCGGCGATGTGCTTTTTAAGCTGAAGCTTCTTGCCGAAGGCGGAATTGCTCTGAATATGCAAATTGTGCTTTGCAGGGGAATAAACGACGGAATTGAGCTTGATAAAACGCTGAATGACTTATCGGACTTAATACCAGGCCTTAAAAGCATTTCCGTGGTTCCTGTCGGATTGACGCGTTTCAGGGACAATCTTCCGCAAATACGGCCGTATGATGAAAAGTCAGCTCTTTCCGTAATAAGCCAGGTGGAAAAATGGCAGCGTATATTTAAAAAAAGAACCGGCAGCAGTGTTGTATTTTTATCGGACGAGTGGTATCTGATGACCGGAACTGAGCTTCCGGAATATGAGCATTATGAGGATTTTCCGCAGCTTGAAAACGGGGTTGGGATGGTGCCGCTGCTTATCCGCGAATTCAATGACGCGCTGCTCGGCGGGAAAAGACCATATACGGAAGGCACTGCAAGCATTGCAACCGGAGTAAGTTCATTCAGGGCAATATCAATGCTCGCAAAACAGGCCGAAAATTTTTATCCCGGCGTAAAAGTATATGTTTATCCTATTATCAATGACTTTTTTGGCAATACTGTTACTGTAACAGGCTTATTAACCGGCAAAGATATTTATAACCAGCTAAATGGGAAACCGCTCGGGAACAGACTGCTGCTTTGTTCCACAATGTTCAAGGCAGGCACATGTATTTTCCTCGATGATATGACCCTCAATGATTTGAGCGGATTATTAAATACCCGCGCCGTTAAGGTCGAGAACAACGGAGAGGCGTTGCTGAGTGCAATTATATCGGAACGGTAGTTACTGCCCGGACGTTGATTTTTGAACTATTGTGCAATGAATTTTCGCGATTTATGTATTGCCTGAAAATAACCGCGGCAAATGGAAGCCGTTTGAATGTTTTTAAGAAATATGCTACAATATGGTTACCGCAGCGTTATTGCGCTAGTGCTGCATAGTCCGGCGGTCTCGCTGTCACAGCAATCATCGATTTCTCATTAACGGAATACATCTTTATTCGGAGTGATAAAATGAAAAAGAATTTGATAACAGGACAGTTTAACGATTCCTTTACTCCTGTTATGGACGGCGTAACTAATGTTGTGAAAAATTACGCATACTGGCTCGATAAAAAATACGGCGAGAGCTATGTCGCTACACCCGCGTATCCCGGGTATATCGACAGGGAGGAATTCCCTGTGCTCCGATATTATTCGATTCCGCTTAAGAAGAGGGAACCATATAGAATTGGGCTTGAGCTTTTAGACATTAACTTCAGGTCAACGATAAAGAATATCCCTTTTGATATAGTTCATGCGCACTGTCCGTTCACATCGGGCGCTATTGCCCAGCAAATAGCAAGAAAAAAGAATGTACCGATTATCGCGACGTTCCATTCGAAATTCTATGACGATTTTAAGCAGGTACTTAAAATTGACGCATTTGCAAAGTTTTGCACGAGAATTGTCATAGACTTCTTTAACCGTATGGACCAGGTATGGACGGTAAGCAAGGGCGCTGCGGATACACTCCGTGAATATGGATACAAGGGGCATATTGAAGTGGTACCGAACGGAACTGATTTTGATATTCCTGAAAATCTGGAAACACTGATTGGGAAAACGGAGAAAAAACTTGGACTCAAAAGCTCCGATCTCGTGTTACTGTTTGTAGGTCAGCATATCTGGCAGAAAAACGTAAAGCTTCTGGTTGATTCGCTAAATTATATAAAAGAACAGATTCCATACAAAATGTTTTTCGTCGGCGACGGATACGCGAAGGAAGAGCTGGAATCATATGTGCGGAAATTGGGGCTTGATGACAGGGTGCGTTTTTTAGGCAAGATCCTCGACAGGGATTACCTGCGTTCATTATTTGCGAGGGCGGATTTATTTCTTTTCCCGTCCGTCTATGACAATGCTCCGATTGTTGTTCGCGAAGCTGCCGCTGTCGGCACTCCTTCGCTTGTGATTGCAAAAAGCAATGCGGCCGAAGGAATTGTTGACAATGTAAATGGATTTTTATCCGATAATGATTCCATTTCATACTCAAGGAGAATTGTTGAAATTATAAGTAAAAGGGATGAGCTGAAAAATATAGGTAAAAAAGCTCAGGCTACTATTTACCGGAGTTGGGAAAGCATTGTTGATGAAGTGTATGAAAGGTATATGGAAATTATTAAGAGTTATAAACGCAAACACAGAATTTCGTAGTTTCTGTTCTTTCATTTTTTCCGCTTCCGATTAGATAAAAATAAACAGGTTTTGAGAAAATAGTATGCAAGATGTACGCTTGGGTATCATATGTATTTGCAGAACCGATATAAGGCTTTTGCGATATAACCTTAATAAAAAGCTTTAATGCGTACCAGCAATATATTGTACAGCGGAACTCAAGGTATATAACATCGCAAAATGCTGAAGGTATATAACATCGCAAATGCCGTGATTTATAATAAAGTGAACAAAATGCGGGGAAAACTAATTTTAAAGATACTTGGTGAAATTTAATGGACTTGATTTCTATTGTGCTTATAGCAATTGGCCTGGCTGTGGACGCTTTTGCTGTTTCTGTTTCCTGCGGTTTGTGTGCTGTGCGCAAACGTTATATGATTGCTTTCAGGTCAGCGTTTATGTTTGGCTTTTTTCAGTGGGGAATGTTGTCTCTTGGCTGGTTGGTCGGGTTTGCTTTCCGGGCATATATTGAACCTGTTGATCATTGGATAGCATTTGTCCTGCTTGCTTTAATCGGAGGCAAGATGTGGAAGGAATCAATGGATGAGAACGGTACCCCAATGGATTTAACAAGTTTGAAATTATTGCTTGTGCTGGCGCTTGCGACAAGCATCGATGCTTTTGCCGCCGGTATCGGAATATCAGCCCTTGGATATCATATACTGATACCTTCCGCATATGTCGGAGTAATAACGTTTGTTCTGTCTTTAGCAGGCGTGCTCCTTGGCTGCAGGATGGCTCGATATGCCCGCTACAGAAAATATCTTGACAGGCTCGGAGCCCTTATTCTTATAGGAATCGGAATAAAAATACTGGCCGAACACCTGTACTGACCATGAACGCTTAATCAAGTTCAAAGGTTTCGTCCGTTAGCTTGAAAGGCAAATTATCATCTTTTATTCCGGAAGATAAAAATACTTTTTTATCTTTTGTTATAATAATCGCTTCGGTTTTTTCAAGGCTTTCAATTAATTTCATTCCTTTATCGATACCTAAAAGAAAAACTGTCGTTGAAAGTCCGTCTGCCATTATTGATGAAGGGCAGACAATAGATACCGATGCTATATTGTTATCTTCCGGATACCCCGTTTTAGGGTTTAGAATGTGGTGGTACCGTTTGCCTTCTATTTCAAAATATCTTTCATATATCCCCGATGTTACAACCGACATATCCTTAACTTTGATTATTCCAATGTATTCTCCCTGTGAGCCGTATGGATTGCGAATCCCGATTTGCCACAGCGAACCGTCCGGTTTGCTGCCGTAAAGATACAGGTTTCCGCCAAGGTTAAGCATCGCGCTGCGGACTTTTGTCTCAGACAGGTATTCGACAAGCCTGTCTGCAATAAAACCCTTTGCGATGGCTCCCAAATCAATAGACATTCCCTGTTCGGCCAAAAGCATCGTATTGTTGTCGGAATTGACTATTATTTTATTGTAATCAACCTTTTCAAGTGCCTGTTCAATTTCATCCCCGGAAGGTAAGTGCGGGCTGCTGCTTTGAATATCCCACAGATCAACGAGCGATCCGATACTTATG
>DATCLI010000390.1:0-7169 GCA_036563955.1 Clostridia bacterium
GCGGAAATAAACAGCGACGATTTTGTTATTGAAATCGGTCCGGGAATCGGCGCCCTGACTGTTGCTCTCGCCGATAGAGCCGGAAGGGTAGCCGCTGTGGAAATCGACCGGAGAATTATCCCTGCGCTTGAAGAAACCACAGCCAATTTCGAAAATGTATCGATAATAAATAAGGATATACTGGAAACGGACGTCCGCTTGCTTACAGCCGGCTGGGATAAAACTGTCAAGGTTGTTTCAAATCTTCCGTATTACATAACGACCCCGGTAGTTATGATGTTTCTTGAAAACAGCTTTCCCGCTGAAAGAATGATTTTTATGATTCAGAAGGAAGTAGCGGTACGGATGACCGCGAAACCGGGAAGCAAAGACTATGGGGCATTATCGGTTGCAGTTCAGACGGCAGGAGATATAAAGCAATTGTTTAATGTCTCGCGCCAGTGTTTTATTCCGAAACCGGAGGTGGACTCGGTAATAATAAAAATAACGCCGACCGGAAAATATTTGGATTCGATTATTGATAGAAGGATCTTCTTTCAATGCGTACGGGCAGCCTTTTCAAAACGAAGAAAAACTTTGTTGAATGCGTTGAGCAGTTCTCACGATTTAAGGCTTGAAAAGGAAACAATACGCAAAATATTGACTTCGCTTAATCTGGACGATACCGTACGCGGCGAGGAATTATCCGTAGAGCAGTATATTGACTTTTCAAACATCGTTGCGAATCTTCCGGAACATAACGAGACTGAAATATAATCCCCAACTCTACAGGCAGCGGGAACTGTTTTAAAATGGCGGCAGCAGGCAAAAGCGTTATGACAGATAAGTCTTGGACAAAATACAAGGCTTATTTTTTATTGCCCGGCATATAATTTATTGAAGATTATATGGACGGTGGTTTAGTAATGGTACCCGCAGGATATTATAAAAAGTATGTAATTTTGGAGGAACTGGATCCGGGATTCGGGATCCAGGGTGCGCCGGAAGGTTTCGCACGGCTTGAAGGAAACAGGAACGGAATTGCGCTCACTCTGCAGATTAAGCATTTGAGAGAGGGAACAGCTCCTTATACGATTATATTGATATATGAAAAAAATAAGGAATTGGGCATACTTCGCGCCGGAAACCTGGATGTCGGCCGAATGAACGGTATTTTCAGGAGAAATCTTGACTATGAAGCAATTCATTCAATGGGTATGGCTCCGGGAAATATAAAATATATATTGATTGCCGCAGAGCACAGGGAAAGAATTCTTTTACCGATGATCGGAATTTGCAGCAGAGCTGATGTTTGGGACGAGTCGATAAGACAGCGTTTATTGAAAAAAGAAATTCGCAGGATTGAAAAACCTGAAAAAGGAAACATTTTGGACTTGGAAAGCGAAAAAAGAATTATCGAAAACCCCGGTAAAAATCCGGAGTACAGCGATAAAAACAGGATTGATGCGTTAATGCTTGAACAAAAATTAAGCGAAACCTTTGAGAGTATAGAGCCTTTTTTAAATCCCAGGCATGATTATGCATGGTACAAAATAAATGATCTCGCGAAGCTAAGCAATATCCTTTTTGCCTGCAATATAAGAATTCCGCTGTTTGCCAATCCTAAAATACTTGTGGGGCTGTTCAAGTACAGGCACCTTATTGCAGGCTTTTACCGGTCGGAAAGAAATAGATTAAGTTATTTCGTTTTGGGGATACCTGCAAAGGATGACTCGGACGGCAAACCCTTTGAAAACATCTGCAGATGGGTGGGTGTGAGCAACCCTGAATACAGTGACATGAGCGGATATTGGCTGGTTTATATAAACCTTTCAAACGGTGAATTTGTAAGCTGACAGTTTGTTGAAAACTTAGTTTGCTGTCAGCTGTTTTCTGAACAAGCTCGGGGAAATACCTTTTTTCCTCTTAAATATTTTTGAAAAGTGCAGGGGATCGTCATACCCTACGGAACGCGAAATATCACCTATTGAAAGAGAAGTGTTTTCCATTAATTCAACAGCGCGGTCAATCCTGAACCTGATCAAAAAATCCTGGGGCGACATATTAAGATGCTTTTTAAAAATAGTATATAAATAGCTGCGGTCAAAACCCAAACGCAATGCTATCTCCTGAATTGAAATTTCACCCGAATAATTCTTTGATATAAATTCAATTGCCCGACGAATATATTTGTCCTGGTTTTCGGCACTGGGGTCTTGATCGGCTTCTCGCCTGCTGTTATCAATTAAAAGCGACAAAAATATATACAAATATCCAAGAAGCATTAATTCGGAGGGCGTACTCAGCCTTGCGCATGATATCATACTGTTTAGACAGTCCAAAAGCTTTTCATCATTATCGTATCTGAAAACCGGACTCTCTTTTGAAAACCCGGCTTTTCTAAGATACGATTCCGCTTTTAAACCGTGAAAACCAACCCAGGAATATGTCCAGGGGTTATCTCTGCTGGCAGTGTATGTTACAAGCTGTTCAGGGAAAATAACAAAACCGTTTCCTGCGGCAAGATTATAAGATTTGTTTTGTACCGAAAAAGAGCCTGTCCCGCTTAATATATAGTGCACAATAAAGTGATCGCGCACGCCGGGACCCCACGTATATTTCGGCTTGCATTCCTGTATTCCGCATCGGTATACATTCAAATCCGTCTGGTTATATTTATTGAAATAATATTTTTCAAGCATTTTTTATCCTAAGGCATTTGCGATGTAACCTTAATAAAAACCCGCTGTACAATATATAGTGACAAGCTTTAATGCGTACCAGCAATATATTGTACAGCGAAACTCAAAGTATATAACATCGCAAATGCCATACCCTGACAACATAATTCCATATTTCAAAAACATTGTACCATTTACAAAATGAACCCGCAATAATAGAATATGAGTAAGGCTTTTGCGATGTAACCTTAATAAAAATCAGCTGTACAATATAAAATGACAAGCTTTAATGCATACCATCAATATATTGTACAGCGGTACTCAAAGTATATAACATCGCAAAATGCTAATGAGTGGATAAATGAATTTTTTATTATTATTGTTACCATTCAGGCGTTCGCTTTTTGAACAGTTTCAGCATACTTAGTTCTTCAAAATTATTATTCGTCTGAATAGTATCATTGATAACAGGCAAAACCTTTAACAGTAAGGAAAGATTTCGAAAGGAGACTGTTATGGCTGAACTTAGATGGCATCCATTTATCAAGGATTGGGTAATGATTGCCTCGCACAGGCAGAACAGACCCCAGATGCCGAAAGATTGGTGCCCGTTCTGTCCCGACTCCGGCAATGTTCCCGACTATGATGCTTATAAATACGACAATGATTTTCCCGCATTGTCTCAAAATCCTCCCGAACCTGATCCGGTAGCGAATGATTTTTTTCGAACGAGCGAGGCATACGGCAAGTGTGAGGTTATTCTTTATTCACCGCAGCATACGGCTACACTTCCCGAGCTTTCGGAAGAACATATGCATAAGCTTGTAAATCTGTGGACCGAGCGTTTTATTGAGCTTTCAAAAGATAAAAAAATTAAATATGTTTTTATTTTTGAAAACCGCGGTGAAGTCGTCGGAGTGACGATGCCGCATCCTCACGGTCAAATATACGGTTATCCGTTTATACCAAAAAAAATCGAGCTTGAGCTCGAAGCATGCAGCGAACACTATGAAAACAACGGAGAATGCCTGATATGCCGTTTCCTTAAAGAAGAACAGGATTTCGGGAAGCGCGTTATTTTTGAAAATGGAAGTTTTTCCGTTGTGCTCCCGTTTTTCGTCGAATATCCGTACGGTGTCTATATTATATCTAAAAATCACAGGCAAAACCTGTCCGATATGAGTGAAGCAGAAAAAAGAAGCCTGGCAAAAACAATCCGCGAAACGGTTGGAATGCTTGATTCATTGTATGACACTCAATTCCCGTATATGATGTGTATGCATCAAAATCCGGTAAACGGCCCGGATACAAAAGACTATTACCATTTTCATATAGAGTTTTTTCCGCCGATGAGATCAAAGGATAAGCAAAAATTCAACGCGTCAAGTGAAACGGGGGTCTGGGCTCACTGCAATCCAACCGCGCCTGAAGAAAAGGCTGACGAGTTAAGAAACGCATATCGCAGGTTTCTGCAAAAAAAATTTTGATTGATAGGGAGGGTATTATTATGTATCGTGAGTTGATTGAAAGCTTTTTATCATTCTTTGGAGGGGAAAGTGAAGGGATACGCATTTTTAAGTCGCCGGGAAGGGTAAACCTTATAGGAGAGCACACCGATTATAACGGAGGCTTTGTATTTCCTGCGGCTCTTACAATGGATACAACGGTGTTGGCCCGTCCGCGGAACGACCGGCAAATAAACCTGATAGCGACAGATCTTAAGCAAATGGTTAGGGCTAACCTTGATGAACTGCACAAATGGAAACATTTAAGATGGGGCAATTACCAGCTCGGCGTAGCCGATGAACTTCAAAAAGCCGGCTACAGGCTTTGCGGCTGCGATTTGATGTATGATGATAAGGTTCCGCTTGGAAGCGGCCTCTCTTCGTCGGCTGCTATCGAGATTGCTACGGCTGTTGCTCTTGTCGCTTTGGGAGATTCATATCACGGGGTTAATAGAGAGATCAATATGGTCGAACTTGCCAGGATAGCGCAGAAAGCGGAGCATAATTACATCGGAGTAAAATGTGGTATAATGGATCAGTTCGCATCAGCAATGGGTAAGAAAAATATGGCTATTTTTCTGGATTGCCGGGACCTGACCTGGGAAATGGTACCGCTGGAAATGAAGGGTTATAAGCTCGTGATTGCGAACACAAACATTAAAAGAAGCCTTGGCAGTGAAAAATACAATGAACGAAGAAGAGAATGTGAAAAGGGCCTTGAACAGATGCGGAATGTATTCCCTGAAGCATCATACCTCAGGGATATATCCGTTGATGATTTTGAAAAGTATAAAGGAGAAATACCCGACGAAACGATAAGAAAACGCGTTGCCCACGTGGTCTACGAAAATGAAAGGGTAATCAAGGCGGTAGAAGCGTTGAAGAAAAACAGGCTGAAAGAATTCGGAGAATTGATGAATGCATCCCATGATTCTTTAAGAGATTTATATGAGGTTACGGGCACAGAACTCGATACACTGGTTGAAGAAGCGAGGAAAGTAGAGGGAGTATTAGGTTCGAGAATGACCGGAGCAGGGTTTGGCGGATGTACGGTCAGCCTTGTCCGTGAGGAAAAAGTCCAGGAATTTATTGAGCGTGTCGGTAAAGCATATAAAAAAGAAATCGGTCATAACGCAAGTTTTTATATTACAGAAGCAGGAGACGGAGGAAGAGAAGTAGCATATTAAATGGGGGGTGGCATATATGGCGGTATTGGTTGCAGGCGGAGCCGGGTACATCGGAAGCCATACAGTGGCTGAACTTGTTGAGAACGGCGAAGAGGTTGTGGTTGTTGATAACCTTGTTAAAGGTCACAGGGAAGCCGTCGGCAAATGTAAATTATATCACGGGGATTTAAGGGACAGCTGTTTTCTCGACAGGGTATTCAGCGAAAACAGGATAGATTCGGTTATTGATTTTGCGGCCAGTTCCCTCGTGGGAGAAAGCATGTCCGACCCGCTCGAATATTATAAAAACAATGTCGTATCAGTAATGAATCTGCTGGAAAAAATGAAAGAGTACGAGGTACCGTTTATAGTTTTCTCATCTACCGCTGCCGTATACGGCGAGCCGGAAAACATACCTATTCTTGAAACCGACAGAACTGAACCGACAAATCCATACGGTGAAACAAAGCTTGCCATTGAAAAAATGCTTCTATGGTGTGAAAAGGCTTATGGGATTAAATATGTGAGCCTCCGCTACTTTAATGCGGCAGGTGCGCGCATTGACGGCAGTATCGGCGAAGATCATGAGCCTGAGAGCCACCTGGTACCAATTATCCTGCAGGCAGCGCTTGGGAAGAGGTCAGCCGTCCAAATATACGGAGATGATTATCCCACTCCCGATGGAACATGCATAAGGGATTATATCCATGTTACCGATTTGGCGGATGCGCATATACTCGCGCTGAACAGTCTGCGGGAAGGAAAAGGAAGCGCTGTTTACAACCTCGGAAACGGAAAGGGATTTTCGGTAAAAGATGTTATTGATATGGCGAGAAAAGTTACCGGACACCCGATACCTGCCGAAATGACACAGAGACGAAAAGGAGATCCTGCCGTACTTGTGGCATCATCCGAAAAGATAAAACGTGAATTAAAATGGACACCGCGCTTTAATGATTTGGAAACGATTATTGAGAGTGCATGGCGCTGGCATTCAACGCATCCGAACGGTTTTGCCGATTAGCTGCCTTACATACGCATAAAGAACTATTGTACAATAAAACGAACCCCCTCTTGTTTCCGTTATTGTACAATAGTTCTTTAAAATTGGTGTTGTGTCCAAACAGTAATCTTCAAAGTGTTTCGCTTCCTTGAATTTTTTTATTTGCTTGCCATTACGCTGTCAGGTGTGGTATAATAACGTTCGGCACTTTATAGATGTGCCTTGGATACCGTTAAATATGCGCTATTTTGGCATAGACCGGCAACAGGGACGTATAATTCGATAACTATTCGTCAAACAGGCGAAATTGATTGCATTTGAATAGATATTTGCCAAGCGAGGTGAGATTGATGAAAGAAGGCATACATCCGGAATATAACAAGGCAGTCGTAAGATGTGCGTGTGGAGAAACATTTGAAACGGGTTCGACAAAAAAGGAACTCCGTGTTGAAATTTGTTCAAAATGTCATCCGTTTTTTACCGGTAAACAAAAATTTGTTGACACCGGCGGACGCGTAGACAGGTTTAAAAAGAAATATGGATTGGAATAAAAACCGGGAATTCCCGGTTTTTTCTTTCCTCGATAAAATTCCGTGCCTTCCTTTGTTTTAAATTTGCTGATTAGTTAATGTTATTTGGAGAAAAATATATATTGTCCGTACCGCCGCAGCAAGTTAAAAAGGACGGTAAAAAAATGAAAAATACAATAAAGAAAGCCGTATCGATATTTCGATTGCTTTTTGGCGCGATTATTGTTGGATTCGCTTACAATGTTTTTCTTATTCCGTATAAAATAGCACCGGGCGGTGTATCAGGTATTGCCACAGTGCTTTAT
>DATCLI010000391.1:0-3142 GCA_036563955.1 Clostridia bacterium
GCAATAGCCTGATAAATGCGATTTTTGTCCGCTGTCCTCCCGAGAAATCGGACAGGAGCTTTGCCTTATCCTCTTCGGTAAAACCGAACTGCCTGA
Source organism: Clostridia bacterium (assembly GCA_036563955.1). Classification (GTDB taxonomy): domain Bacteria; phylum Bacillota; class Clostridia; order DSM-8532; family DSM-8532; genus DTU069. The sequence continues at coordinate 97 of DATCLI010000391.1, forward strand.
TGGCTATTTCATATTCCTTTTTATAGCTGTATCCGTCGAGCAGCTCGAATCTTTCCTGAAGTTGGGAATACTTTGTCAGAGCTTCACCGCTCGGCTGGCTTTCGATTTCCGCTAAAAGCTTTTCCATGCTGTTTTCAATCTCGATAATGGTTTTGTAAGCCTTCTTTACCTCGTCCTCAAGGGTGATGGTTTCATCCTCGAAGGTGATCTGCTGCAGATAGCCGATATTCACATTCGCTTGCTTCATAATGGACGATGATTCGCCGTTATCAAGCTTCGTCAGCTCATATTCGCCCACGATCAGTTTCAGCAGTGTCGTCTTTCCGCAGCCGTTTCTGCCAACCACCGCAATCTTTTCGCCCTTATTGATCTCAAAATCTATTCCGGATAACACGATGTTTGCACCAAAAGCAACACATCCGTTGGTTATTTTCAGAAGCATTCAAATGACTCCTTTGTGGTAAAATGATTTAAGGGACGAAGGGACAGGTTCATTGTCCCGTCTAAATTCGGCTAATCACACTTTTTGATATGCCTGTGATCCTTGCCATTTGCCTTATACTGACACCTTCTATTCTCTTTATTATCCTTATTATCTCATTTCTCTTCTTTTTTTCAAGTGTCTGTAACTGGCTAATTGTCTGAATCCCCAGTTGTTTCATTTGTGCTATAACCTCTTCGTCAGATACTCTTATAGTTTCTCTTACCTCCAAGCACTGATCTTTACTCTCTTCTTCGGTATGCTTCTTAAATAATTCAATTGCCTTCACTCTATCGGCAGAAAAAATCCCTAAAGCAAAATCTACATCCGTAATGTTGGCAACACCTGTATATTCACTATAGCTACTCCATGGATATTGCTCCATATCTTTTGTTATTCCCGCTTTTATTGGGTTTTGATGGATATATCTCAGAACTGTTAAAAAATATCTCTCGTTTTCCACAACCTCACTTTTATATCGTTCTTGAAATAAGTGCCCGCATCGATTGTATTTTTGATTATACCAATAGACAAAGCTACTGCTGATTCGCTTGATTCCCATGGATATACTTTCACTTGTTTCCTTAATAAGGAGATGAACGTGATTGTCCATAAGACAATACCCATATAAACTATATCCACTAATCGCTTTAAAATACCCAATAGTGTCTATAAATCGTTGCCTGTCCTCGTTATCTTCAAATAGATTTTGCTTATTGATACCTCTTAGCATGATGTGATATATCCCACAGCTGCTCTTTTTTCGCGCTTGTCTTGGCATTTATTACCACCTCATAAGAAGTATAACAATTTTTTAAATAAGAGGCAAGCAGGGACAATGAACCTGTCCCCTCGTCCCTGTTCACTTTTAATGTCCGAATGCTTCTATTTTCCATCCGGTCTGCGGAGATTCGTAAACCATGAAACAATCCCATGGCTGCTGCCCGCTGCTAATGATAAAGTCATTCCTGTATTGAAGATCCACTGTTACTCTGTAGATTTTTGTGTATTTATCGGGCTCATCAAAAAGTTCGGTTTTCAATAGTTTTGCGGATTTCAAATTATCTAAAGTTGATCTTACACCGAAATCGGCCCCTGTTAATGGTAATACTATACTATCATTAAATAACTCACTGTTTTGCATATTTGATGTTAAACTACCCAACAGGGTTTTTTTCGAGATACAGTATTCCGCTGTCTTATCGTCTTTATTATTCAGCGCCGTGAAATATTTTTCAATAACCTGTTCCGGTTCTAATTTTGACAGGCTTGTTTCAAGGCCGTCAGCCCGAATCATGTCCGCAAGCCATTCGTTAAGCGTTTGCCCGGTAACCTTTTCAAAGCTGTTTCCCTTAAGGCTGCAGGCGTTAAAAGCGCTGTGCCGTCCGGCGCTTATGAATGCGCCAATTATTTTGCTATTATTTCTTACAACAATACCTCTGCAATCCTGTATCGGATAAAACTCCTGCGGCATACTCTCATGAATCCTGTAGATTTCAACATCAATGCCGGTATCGGAGTATCCGCTCATGTCCAGACCGATATCCTTCGATAACTCATTGTTGTAAGCAAAATAATATGCGTTCGGATTAAAACCGGACAATGCTTTAATGTTATCAAGCTTTTTATTCATTCCATTAATCTGATAGTCAAGCGTCCAACCATATTCCTTAAAAAGTGCCGCCGCATCGGCCTTATCTATATAAACTGTAATGCTTGTATTCTCCAGAAAGGAATCGATATAGCGCGCAAAGTCAGTGCTTACCTCGTAAAGGCCGCCGTCTTTAGCTATACAGGCTTTATTATAAAGCGTATCATAGTAAAGCTCGCAGCTATATTTGCCTGTGTCATTGGATAATTCTATTTTATACCTGCTGGTATTATTGTTTTCCAGGTCATCCTCCTGTGAAGGTATCAGACTTGATTGAAGAGTTGAAACAATCGACGCAACAATCCGTGAATCGGATGTTTCAAACTCGTTTGCCGACTTAAAGCCCATCATTTCGGAGGCAAGCTCAATTTTTACACTGTTATAACCGGTATTATTCTCCGCTTCCTTTACATCCGTAAAGTCTCCAGTCAATTTATCTTCCGCCCGAATTTGCTTAGGATTTGCAATCAGTGCGATTCCCACTATTATTACAGCTGCCACTGAAATGGCAATTACCCAAAAGGAAAATTTCTTATAGTTTAACACATTTTTAATCCTTCCCTTTACATTTCCCTCACCGAAGGCAAGCGGGCTTCCATTTAAAATATGTACTCCGGCGGCAAGAGACAGCAGCGAATTGGCATAAGGCTTTCTAATATCTTTATTCATTACTTTCAATACTCTTTCGTCGCAGGATAACTCCATATCCGTATTCATTAACCTAAAGACAATCCACACAAGGGGATTAAACCAATGGATGGACGCTATTAAGAACGCTAATGTTTTTATCACATGATCCTTCCGCCTGATATGGGTCTGTTCATGGATGAGTATATAATTTTGTTCCTCTTTGCTCAATCCGACCGGCAAATATATCCTTGGGTTTATTAACCCAAGCACAAAAGGCGTTCTTA
>DATCLI010000392.1:0-5951 GCA_036563955.1 Clostridia bacterium
AAGTAGGCCGATAAATATATTAGATCAGTTTACTTTATCTGTCTTGTTGGGAGGGCAACTGCAGGTGCGGAGGGTTTCCCTGGATAAAATCCGGTCCGGTGCGATACTTGCCAAAACAATAATTACCGCTGACGGAAAAGTATTGCTCGCTTCCGGAATGGAAATTACAGAAGAATACAAAAGGAAACTTCAGGCCAATGGAATTAATGAAATATACATTGAGGATGAAATATCAAAAGATATACATGTACCTGAGGTTGTAAGGGAAGAAATTGTTAACGAAGCCAAACAAATGGTAAAGTCAATGATGACAAAGCCGTCCATAAAAACAAGCATCGACGGGCGGCAGGTCATGGAGATCGTAGATAAGATAATTTCCAGCATATTAGCAAACAAAGATATCATAGCAAACCTCTGCGATATAAGATCTGTAGATGATTATACATTTGCCCACAGTGTCAATGTCTGTATTCTTTCACTGATTATAGGAATTGGTCTTGGTTACAGCGGGGACAAGCTCCGTGAACTCGGCGTCGGATCAATCCTGCATGATATCGGCAAGGTGATGGTTCCCAACCATATTCTGAAAAAACCATACCAGCTTACTTCGGAAGAATTTGAAGAAATAAAAAAGCATGCGTATTATGGATATGAAATACTTAAAAACACGAGCGGCATAAGCATGGTCGCTTCATATATCGCCCTTGGACACCATGAACGCATTGACGGAAGCGGTTATCCATATCAGCTCAAAGAGGAAAATATACATAAGGCCGCCAGAATAGTCGCAGTTTCCGACGTTTACGACGCTCTTACGTCTGACAGGATTTACCGAAGAAAACTAATGTCTCATGAAGTTATTGATTATATTACATCTCTCGGTTCACATCATTTTGACCAGGAAGTCGTTGACGTATTTATCCGCTTTATTGCATATTATCCTGTGGGGACGGCTGTAATTCTAAATACCGGAGAAAAAGGACTGGTTTCCAGATACAACAAAAAATATCCTACAAGACCAACCGTCAGAGTGGTTATGGGGGAGGATGGGAAAATGATTCCAAAGCAAAGGGAAGTTGATTTGACCCAAAATCTTGAATATCGCATTACCGATATCTGGGATATTTAGCAATAAGACAGGCGGCGCCTTTTTTCATGACTATAAAACCCGAATATTCAGGGAGGGGAAAAATGAGATTTAATGGAGTTCCGATAAAGGATTTGAAGCAGGATGAGAATATCAACGGCATCTATATACTGCGGAGAAAAGAATTAAAAGAGGCTTCGAACAGGAAATACTACCTTGATTTAACCTTTTCCGACAGCACCGGGGAAATTAATGGAAAGCTCTGGGATGCAACCGAGGATATGTTTAACAGCCTGATGCTGAACATGCTTTATTATGTTAATGCAAAGGCAGACTGCTGGAAGGAAAATATACAGCTTAACATACAGAAAATTCGCCTTGCGGATCCTGAAGATCAGAAAGAAATTGATAAATTTGTGCCGTCGGCGCCCATACCTCCCGAGATCATGCTGAAAGAGATATACTCGTATGCGAACAGTATCCGGCATGATGAAATAAGGCGGCTTGTTATAAAAATGATAAAAGATAAAGAAGACAGGCTTATGTATTATCCTGCGGCGCGTTCACTGCATCATTCGATAAGAGGCGGCCTGCTGTACCATATTTACAGGATGCTTCACCTGGCGGATAAAATTAGGCAGGTATATGAAAATGTGAACCCGGATTTGTTATATGCAGGCGTATTGCTTCATGATCTGGCGAAAATAGGGGAGCTTGAATCAGATGTGCTGGGTTTTTCCGAATACTCTAAAGAAGGGCAGCTTCTTGGCCATCTTATTATGGGAATAAGTGAGATTGAGAATGCCGGAAAAAGCCTTGGCATTTCTGAAGAAGTAGTACTTGTATTACAGCATATGGTTGCATCGCACCATTACGAACCTGATTACGGCAGCCCGAAAAAGCCGATGATTCTTGAAGCGGAACTGCTGCACTATATCGATATGATGGACGCGCGCGTATATGATTTTGAAAACGCGTTAAAGAACGTTGAAAAAGGTGAATTTTCAGAACCCGTCTGGTCCCTTGACAGAAGAAGGCTGTACAAGGCAAATCTTTAGTTACTGCTGTTCTATCTTTACTTTTTTTTGAACTATTGTGCAATAACGAAAACAAGGAGCTTCATTTGCAAGAACTATACAGTTCAGCAAGCGTTTTTTAACGCTTCGCGTTAAAAATACGCAACATTAATGTTGTGCATTTTGCAAAGCAAAAGCACCTGGGCAAGTCGAAACTCGCAAAAATGCTTTGAAAAATTTTTGTATGAAGCATTTTTGCTCAGACAGTCGACTTGCTTATCCTCGCTCTGACTGTATATCTCTATGCTTCATTCCGCTATAATTTCCTTTTATTGCACAATAGTTCCTCCAATTACTGTGCTGATTCAACCAGGTAACCAGCGGGTGGCTTCGTGGGTCGAGGCATTGCTGCCGCGTTCCGGTTGGTACGCGGCTCTGATTCGGGTGTTTTCGTTGACGCCGGGCAACATGCTCCAGCGTCCTGCTGCCAATGGATAAATGTGGAGCGGGTTAGTGAGCGACCCGGGATATGGAGACCTCTGTGCGAAAATATTACGGACCTGAAGCGTGTTGTTGGTATGTGCTTTGTTGACCAAGGAAACGAAATACCCGAAGCAGGACCCGCGGGAATAGAGTTCAGAATTTACTTTTCCCTAGTAATATCTTTCATTGTTTTAATATATTCTGTATGATAAAATAAATTATGGCAGATTAACCGCAGTGATTATATGTTTTTTTTCATTATGTTAAAGCATATAATTGATATTGGCTGTAATTAAAACGGATGGATGTTTTCCGTACCGGATTAAAAAGAATTTCCGGTTTGTCATTTTCACCGAGGGGAGGGATGTCCTATTTTCGGAGTGGAATTATTACCCTATGTGTGGCTTGGGCTTATGGTTTTATTAATAATAATTGAAGCAGCCACTATGGGGCTTACAACAATCTGGTTCGCAGCAGGCGCTCTTTTTGCTTTTCTTGTTTCTCTGACGCATGTTCATCCGTTGATTCAGTTCGGAGTTTTTTTGCTGTCATCGATAATACTGCTTTATTATACGAGACCGCTTGCGAAAAAATATCTTAAGGTAGGAAGTCATGCAACGAATGTGGACAGCTTTATAGGACGCGAAGGTATTGTTACAAAAACGATAGAAAAGTACAACACAGGCCAGGTAAAGGTTTGGGGACAAATCTGGACGGCCGTATCGGAAAATGGAGAAGTAATACCCCAAAACTCCCGGATACGCGTAAAAGCCGTGGAAGGAGTAAAACTTATCGTAGAAGCTATTGAAGACACAAACAGGGAAACTGGTGAACAATAGAAAGGATAGGTGTATTGAATGATTTGGGCATTAATAGTTTTGGTTTTTATTATTATCATTCTCATTATTCAGAATATAAGGGTTGTACCGCAGGCACACGCTTATGTTATCGAAAGGCTTGGGGCTTACAAGGAAACCTGGCAGGTAGGCTTGCATATTAAAATTCCGTTAATCGATAAAATCGCTAACCGTGTTTCGCTTAAGGAACGCGTACTTGATTTTGCGCCTCAGCCCGTTATAACCAAAGACAATGTTACAATGCAGATTGATACGGTAGTATATTTTCAAATAACGGATCCGAAAATGTATACCTATGGTGTGGAACATCCGATGTCGGCTATTGAAAACCTGACGGCAACAACATTGAGAAACATAATAGGCGATCTTGAACTTGATGAAACGCTGACATCCCGTGATCTAATTAACGCTAAAATGAGAGCTATTCTTGATGAAGCAACGGATCCATGGGGTATTAAGGTTAACCGTGTTGAATTGAAAAATATCATACCGCCGTCGGATATACAAAACGCAATGGAAAAACAAATGCGTGCGGAGCGTGAACGCCGTGAAGCAATATTAAGGGCGGAAGGTGAAAAAAGGTCTGCAATTCTTGTCGCGGAAGGACAAAAGGAATCGGCCATTCTGGAAGCCGAAGCTGAAAAAGCTGCGGCTATACTGAGAGCGGAAGCGAAGAAGGAAGCACAAATCCGCGAAGCCGAAGGTGAAGCTGAAGCCATTCTTAAAGTCCAAAAAGCTACCGCAGAAGGTATAAGGATGATTAACGAAGTGGCGCCTTCAAAAGAAGTTATTGCGATTCGAAGCCTTGATGCTCTTGTTCAGGTGGGTAACGGGCAATCGACGAAAATAATTATTCCGTCGGAAATACAGAATATAGCTTCATTGGTTACATCGGTAACCGAGCTTGCAAAGGAAAAATAAAGACATTAGACGGCCGGCAGGCGGAGTGAAGCAGGCGATCTGCCTGCCGGTCGTTTATTCATCCGGTGTTCCTTACCCATGAAGATATGAGTGATGGAATCTGCTGCAGTGAAGTTTCTTTTTCAACGGCTCCAATATTAAATGCTACCCTCGGCATACCGTATACGACACAGGAGCTTTCATCCTGACCAATTGTGTATGCGCCTGCTTTTTTCATGTTCAGCAAACCTTTTGCGCCGTCATAGCCCATCCCTGATAAAATAATTCCGAGAGCCTTTGAACCCGCAGCTTTTGCTACCGAGTCAAACAATACGTCCACCGACGGGCGGTGGCCGTTAACCTTATCCCCGCTGAAACACTCTATTTTATATCTGCCGCCGATTTTATTTATTTTCATATGCATATCACCCGGCGCTATATACACGCATCCATTTTCCACATAGTTACCGGTTTCCGCTTCTTTTACCGTAAGTTGCAGGGAAGAATTCATCCTTTCCGCGAACATTCGGGAAAAAACGGGAGGGATATGCTGGACTATTACGACTCCCGGTATGTTAACAGGCAGGCATTTCAAAATATGAGAGATGGCTTCGATTCCTCCTGTTGAAGCTCCAATAGCAATTATTCCTTCCGCTTCGGTTATGCCGTCATGAATGCTGATTTTACGGACCATGTCAGGTTTTGGCGGCAGTACTTTTGCGGCGGCTGCTATTTTAACCTTTTGGATCATCTCATGAACAAAGTTTTCAACATCCTTTACCGATCCTGCGTCGGGCTTCACAACAAAATCGACAGCCCCGGCATTCATCGCGTCAAATACGGTATCGCTGAGCGTGGTAACCATAATTACCGGCAAAGGATACTGCGGTAAAAGCCTTCGGACAAATTCGATTCCGTTCATCCTTGGCATTTCAACATCGCAGGTCATAACATCAGGTTTGAACTGAATGATTTTATCCCTTGCGTCAAAAGGATCTTTTGCCGTCGCAACAACTTCTATACCTTCATCGGACGATATTCCTTTTTTCAGGATTTCCCTGAATATAATGCTGTCGTCAACTATCAGCAGTTTTATCTTTTTGATTGGGTGCATGCCATCACACCTTTATTCTTTTCTGTATACCGCGGGCATAACATACTTGTACTTTGTTTCTTCCTTATTCAGTGATTCCGAATGCCCAATAAACAGAAAGCCGCCGTATTCCGTACAGTCGTAAAATTTTTGCACAAGTTCTCTTTTTGTCTGTGTATCAAAGTATATCATAACATTTCTGCAAAATATAACATGAAATTTTTTTCGAAATGGAAATACCTTCTCTATAAGATTAAATTTCCTGAATATTACCTCGTTCTTTATTTTCTCCGAGATAACGGATCTTTCGCTGTCAATTTTTTTTGTGTAATTCAGTCTCCAATTTGGAGGCAACGCTGCTGTCTTCTCATTGGAATATATTCCTCTGGACGCTTCTTCAAGTACTTTTTCCGAAATATCGGTAGCCAGTATTTTTGTATCCCACAAGCATTTTTCCCTTCCAAAAAACTCATCTATTATCATTGCCAGTGTATATGGTTCCTCTCCGGAAGAAC
>DATCLI010000393.1:0-6641 GCA_036563955.1 Clostridia bacterium
GTATATGCGGGTTATGGAATGCAGGCTGAAGATGAAAATTTTTTAAATAAAAGCACCGAATCATATGACGACAGTCTGCAACCTGAAGACAATAATAAAAAACCTGTAAGCAGCTCAAATATTATAAGTGGAGAAGAGGCGTCTGTTAATTCTGAAATTACCGATAATAGTAATGAAGAAATTATTAAGATTAACCGCAGAGAAGCGGGGCTAACAACAATTCCAAGCCTTGATTTCAGTCAATTTGAAATAAACCCTTCAATATTACGGCTTATCGAAAAACCGGCTGCCTATACAAATGAGGATTATAAAACCGGATTAATCCGCGGAAGTTATATTATTGTGAGCGAACGCTTTGAGGAAAATATCATACAGGATATTACAATAGGGGATGACATCCCAAAAGTAACAGGGATTCTTGGGGAACCGAGCAGTATTACAGGAGATACCATATTTTATAAAACAAAGGACTACTATTTAGGTTTTAAAGGCCGAGAAAAGGTTGAACAGGCCATTATATCCAATAAACCTCGCAAATATTTTGAAAACATCCTTGAAACAATTATTGACAGCATAAACAGTCCCGAGTTTTCAGGCATATCCTCATTACTTTCTAAAAACGGCGAAATATCCGGATTTTTTGACTATAATGGGCATATACATGGCGGCGGATGGTATGCATGTGCGATGAATGGTATATTCCTTGAGGAATTTACCGAAAACTCAATAACCATATATAATAATTTTGAAGGAAATCTGTATAAATTAAAAGGTGATACATATAAATACGGAATTAAATACACAGATATTGATTATATGATTAACAGTATGGCGACGGAACTAAACGGTTACATTGAAACCAATGAGATGTTCAGACAGCGCGGTATTTTGTCGCCTAACGGAAAATATAACAGTATTTACGTATGGAATTACAGTGAAAGCTATTATTTTATTATACGGACTATGGACAACAGTTGCCCGGATAAATATATTGAATTGCCGGCAACAGGTGATTATTACTGGCTCGATGACACGTACATCCTGTATTCGGACTTTTTCAGTTCTACGCCTGTTTTGCTTAATGTCGAAAGTAATGAAACAATAGATGTGCATTCTGAAACAGAACTCCGTGATCCATAGTCAGCGCCATTAATTTCGAATTCCTTAATCCCCGGTTCCTGAATAAAATCTGATACTATTGGCTGCTATTTATTTTATAGTATAATAAAAGAAAAGGAAAACCCACGGTTTGAAAAATGCTCATCCCTTGTTATTACTGAAGTGTTAGGTTGGAAGAAACGTTGTTTTTACTTGAACCGCACGGGTTGTCTTTTGAAGAATTCGCTGATACGGAAATAAATATCGTCATCAGTACTATGAAATAAAACCCGGCACGATTATGCTTGCTACTTCTTTGCTGAAATTGACGTTTACCGGCGCCGGCAATGCCTGTATATTAAACAAAAAAGAAAACGGAAAGGTGATATAAAAATGGATAAAGTTCGCTTTGGAATTATTGGATTAGGGAATATGGGTTCGGCGCATCTTCGGTATCTTGCCAATCATGAAATATCCGGCGCCGAAGTTACGGCAGCATGCGATATTAACACGCGGAAGCTGAAAACGGCAGGTGAAATATATCCTTCCGTTAAGTTATATTCGGATATTGATGCTATGCTGGACAGCGGTGAAGTGGATGCCGTTCTTATCGCAACGCATCACTACGATCACCCGCCGCTTGCCATCAAAGCACTGGCAAAAGGAATACATACACTAATTGAAAAACCCGCCGGAGTGTACACGAAACAGGTGGAACAGATGAATCGGGCGGCAGAGAAATCCGGTCTTGTTTTCGGCATTATGTATAATCAACGGACAAACCCCGTCTACCAAAAGCTCCGTGATTTGGTTCTGAACGGAGAACTCGGCGAATTGAAACGCACGAACTGGATTATTGACTGGTACCGTCCTCAAAGCTACTATGATTCCGGCGGATGGCGCGCAACCTGGGCTGGTGAGGGAGGCGGCGTTCTTCTGAACCAGGATCCGCATCAGCTCGATCTATGGCAGTGGATCTGCGGTATGCCGGCAAGGGTTCGGGCATTTTGTTCTTTCGGTAAATACCATAGTATCGAAGTTGAAGATGAAGTAACGGCATACGTGGAATATGAAAACGGAGCGACGGGCGTATTTGTGACTTCCACCGGTATCACGCCGGAGACAAACCGGTTAGAGATAGTCGGGGATAAAGGAAAGGTGATTGTCGAAGACAACAATATCGTTTTCTACCGGCTGAGGGTTCCTGAAAGACAGTTTAACCGCGAATACAGGGGCGGCTTTGGGAAACCGGAGTGCTGGAAATGTGAAATTCCTGTGGCTCCAGGCTCCGGCGGCCAACATAAGGAAATCACGCAGAATTTTACGAATGCTATTTTGAAGGGCGAGAAATTGCTGGCGCCCGGAGTTGAGGGAATAAACGGCTTGCAGATTTCAAATGCGATGCATCTTTCGGCATGGATAAACGACTGGGTGGATATTCCGGTTAATTCGGATCTTTTTTACGAAGAACTGAAGAAAAGAATAGAAAGCTCCGCTTTAAAAAAAGAAGCGGAAGATGTAATCCTTGATGTGAATGGAACGCATTAAAAATACCATAAGGCAGCGGTCAGGCAAAACTTTCTTTCGGCCTGCCGAATAATGTATCCGCTCCGTTGATAAGCAAATACACCGCGACAGCGGCTGAACCCGCTATGTCCATGTAATATGCGGCCGGGGAGCCCGGACAGACGGAAACAACAATAAGCGCGGCTGTGACGCAGGCGTCAACCAATGCCTTTGCGCGGTACAGCCTGCTCTGTACCGCAAGGATCCTGTTCGGGTTTGTTTTGTTCAGCATCTTGTAGCGTATCCAGAACCATGAATTTGTTATAACTCCTAAAACGGCTATTATAAGGCCTGCTGTTACATTGCCTTTCTCTTTGGAAGGATATAAGAACGTAACAAGCAGCATTGCAATGCCGCTCAGGCACAAAGCGGCGCCGACACAGTTGCCGGCGATCCGTTCCAGGCGCTGTCTGTGATTTTCATCGTACTCCGGGTTTTTATGCGTAACGCGGTATATTGCCCACGATACTATTATTGCGGCAAGTTCGGCCGTCCGGCGGATAAAATCCGCAAGCTGCGTGGATGACCTGCCCAAAAAAAGGCCGATTCCGACGACAATAGGTCCGGGCGAGCTGAGAATAACGGAGGCAAGAAGCGTCCGTTCACCTGATTCTTTTTTCATAGCTGCGCACCCCACAGATACAAAAGCGGCAAAAGCACAGCCGCGGCGGCAAACGGACAGGTAACCGTATCCATACCGTTGCGTGTAAAAAGCTCTACGGCAGAGCTGGCGGCCGCGGTTAATACCGCTATCGTCAAGCTCGCATACCATGCTATATTTCCGTTTATAAGCAAAACAATCAGAACCGCAATAAATGACACAGCAAACATCGCAAGCGTACCTTCAACGCTTTTTCGTCCTTCTATATGTTTTCCTTCAAGATAGTGCTTCCCGTATTTTTTCCCGACCAAAGCGGCTGCCGCGTCACCAAAACCCCAGGCGCATATACATGCGATAACAAGCCATCTTTTTCCGAGCAACCCCCAGCAAATACTGTTCAGTACCGCAAACATGCCGAATGCAAGAACAAGGCTCTGTTTAATTTCACCTCGTTTACGCTCGGTTAGAAGTTTCGAATAATGCTTCCAATTCTCGGCCAGGGACAGCAGCGGATATACAATTGCAATGAAAACCAGGGCAGCGAGCGATGCAACCCACCATGTCCGGAAAACGTAGATCCATATAAACAGTGAACACAGCAGAATAAGATGCAGGAACTTTCGGGATACTTCAGAGGGGGTGCGGACGAAGTGCCGCAAAATTAATACTACCGATATGGATACAAAATAGTATCCGAACAATATCCCGAAACCCTTAAGAAAATCAATCATATGTCCAACTCCTATGAGCTTAAATTTTTGTATACTTTTTCAAGCAAATTGTTAAAACATTGAAATTCGGATTCGCCGATTCCCCGCAGCGCGGTTTCATATACCTTATTATAGGCATGCTTTATCTTTTCGCCGGCTTCCTTTGCCGCGTCAGTCAGTGTAACGCGGTAGGTACGCGAGTCATCGGCAAGCCTCTCACGATGAATATAGCCTTTGACGTAAAGTGCATTCACTGTTCTGGAGACAGCGGCTTTGTCGATATCAAGGCGTTCGGCAAGCTTCTCCTGTGAAAGGCCGTCGTTTTTCGAAAGAAGATGAATGATAATATCACCTTCCGCTCCCGAAAGATTTAATGATGCCAGTTCGGAATTTACTGTCTGTCTTGCCGAGCGTAAAACAGCCTTCATTTGTATCCAAATATTTATTATATCCGGCATAATACAATCCCTCATTCAAAATTAACAACATAGGCTAAATCATAACACAAAACAGTTGACTAATCAACTATTTTTAAAATACAAGGGGAATTATACAATCAGACAGGTTTAATAGATCCACCTTTTTTTAATATTATTCGTACTGATGGTAAACAATGCGAAGCTGCAGCCTATAAGTATCAAAAGGCTACCCCACGGACTGATGGAGCCGGATGCATTAACTGAATATTTGAGCACGTCGGCGCCATAGGTTAACGGCAGCACGTATGATAACGGCCTAATAAAAGCCGGAAGCTTCTCTATGGGAATAAACAGGCCGCACAGAAACATCATCGGGAATCTGAAAAAATTGGAAAAGGTTTGCGCTTCAAAAACTTCGCTTACAGATACTGCAACAAACAGTCCAAGAAAAGTTGAAGTAACCGCAATCAATACCACGCCGGCAAACGTTAAAAGCCAGTTTATACCGGATAAATCAACCGCAAATGATGCAAATAACACAGGTATGAAGGCGTTTATAATACCGAAAAGAATGGCGCCGGTTGTTTTGGCAAGCATTAAAAGGTTTAAACTTATAGGCGCCAGCAACAGTCTTTCAAATGACCTGCTTCTTCTTTCAAAGGTGATAGTGACAGCAAGCATTGATGTTGTGCCAAAGAGAACCGATAAGGCCATAACGCCCGGAAGTATTCCGCGAATATCCACTTCACTGTTTGAGCGGATAAAAAGCATAAGGGTCCAGGAAACAGGAAAAATAATGCCCCAGCTGATATTCGGCGGTTTCAGGTAATAGTTTTTCATATCTTTTACCAATATGCTCCAAAAAGCCAGGCTTTTATTCATTTCTTCTTCCCTTCCTTTTCCTTTTGCAGTTTGTCTATTTCAATGCCGGTAATTTTTACAAATATTTCTTCGAGAGATGGACGTATCACCTTTGCTTCGTTAATTTTAATACCATTGTCATCAAATAACTTTATAAACGGCATAATTTCTATCTTATTTTTGGAGCTGATGCGGATGCTGTGATCAGTAACCGATTTAATTGTTATATCTGGATATGCGCTTTTTAGAATTCTTTCAAGGTTTAAATCATTTGAATCGGTTCCGAATTCAACAATATTTTCCTGCCGGGCTTCAAGCATCAAATCATATACACTGCTGACTTTAATGACTTTGCCGTTGACCATGAAGCCTATTCTGTCACAAAGCCTTTCAGCCTCCTCGATGTAATGCGTCGTTAAAAATATGGTTGTCCCGTTATCGTTCAGATTTTTAATCATTTTTCGAATCTGCCTGGCGCTTTCCACATCGATTCCTGTAGTCGGCTCATCTAAAAACAGTATTTCAGGGCTATGAATGATACCGGCTGCTATAGTCAGCTTTCTTTTCATACCTTTTGAATACGCTTTAAATGGCCGATTTCCCGTATTATCCAAAGCGAATTGCCTTAGAAGCTCCGTTGCTCTTATTTCACGGGCTTCTTTTTTCATACCATAAAGCGACGCGCAGAAGGTTAGGTTTTCAAAGCCGCTCATATCATCATACAGATTGCTTTCATCGGGCACGATGCCAATTATCTGCTGAACCTTCTTAATATGTTTAATTCCATCATATCCTGCAATCGTTATATCTCCCGATGCGGGCTTCGCAAGACCTGTAAGCATATTTATCGTTGTTGTTTTTCCTGCGCCGTTCGGACCTAAAAATCCGAATACCTCTCCTTTTTCAACACTAAAGCTGATGCCTTTTACAGCTTCAAAGTCACCAAAGTTTTTAACCAAATTTTTTACTTCAATTATTTTCAAGCGTCAACCTCCATTATGTTCTGTTCTTGCGGCAGCATGCATCAGGGTTCGTTTTAGCGCATACTACTTCGATTTTATCCAACTCGCACAGCCCTGTTAATTCCTTTGCCGCGTTTCGCAAAAAATCGCGGTCGATATAATAGTGGGTGAAGTATCCTCTTTTCTCACCTTTTACTATTCCGGCGTTTCTTAGAAGCCTTAAATGCTGTGAAACTGCGGATTCGGATATATCAAGCCTTTTAGCAAGCGCGCCCACACATAAATCATGCTGCAAAAGAAGTTTAACCAGGAGGTATCTTGTTTCATCGCCTAACGCTTTCATAACGTCAAACAATTCGGGCAAAGCCATCACCTCTTATAGTTAAGTATATACTAAAATAAATTATAATATAGTTAAATAAAT
>DATCLI010000394.1:0-4442 GCA_036563955.1 Clostridia bacterium
CCTGCGGATACATTCCCGAAAAGATGGCGCTTCTTGCGGGAGTGCAAAGAGGGCAGGCTGTATATGCCCTCTCAAACCTGATTCCTTCGCCGGCCAGTTTATCCAGATTGGGTGTTTTCATGGCAGTGTTTTCGTATGCGCTCACCATTGATTTACACTGTGTATCTGTCATAATAATAACAAAATTCATTTTTTCACCCCGACACGGGATTCAGCCTCACACCGCGCGGTTTTTCAATCTACGGCAGCGGTGTGCCGCTGAAGCATTCCTTAACCCGGTAATTTAATCCAAATCGGAGAAGACCAAGCCATTTCCTTATCCTTTTGAATAATACGTATGTAAAAATAATCCCCGTCATTTATTTCGTTCGTTTTATAACTAAACTGAACTTTACTGTCCATAGGGTTTAGTTCAAAAAGCTCGACGCAGTTTTTTAAAAGGCATATGCTTAAAATTTGATCCGTTCCTGTTACCGAAACCGATATCTTTATTTCTTCATCTCCTGCGACACAGGCCTCGCTTCCCATATCATATCCGTTTATGCTGAAGTTAAGCAATATCCTTGCCCTTGTGGAAGCATAGCATTTTTTCCTTTTCAATGCCTCAAAAACATCCGAGCGTGTGAGCTTGTTGCAAAACACTCCCGCCATGGACATTCCAAAATGCTCTCCCCCTGAAACAAATCCAAGTTTATAGCCCTTTTTTAGTGCGTCGTCCACCCACGCTCCGTCGGTAGTTCTTTCGGCAGGAAATATGTCGCTTCCGGGCGCTCCTTTATATTCGAAAGAACCTCTCCTGTCCTGGAATATCTCAACAACGGGCTCGATATCCGGATCATAGATGTTCCAGTCTCTCCTGAACTGCAGCTCAGAAGTATGATGTGACACACAAATCCCATTTTCCTCTTTCAGCCTTGCATATAGCCTGTAACCGTCTATTGCATCAAACGCGTTCCTGTCCCAGCAATTCCCTGTATCATCCAATAAATAAACATTACGGTGCCCGTCATGCGGTTCATTTTTCCTGTTTTTATATGTCCACTCATAGCTGTAAAATGTTACAAAGGTTGGCTCGTTATTATAGAAATCGGCAATCTTTCTGCTAAACTTCCACTGATATCGGGACATCTGCTCGGAATGATCGGTTATTGCTGAAAAATCTCCTTTGATTATATCCTGCATCCACCTGTAATTAAAATCCAGAGACTGGTTTGTATCAATCCTGCATCTCGATATCTCCGAATGAATGTGAAGGTTGCCAAAATAGACATTCCTGCCGCCGCTGTTTGATTGGTTGTTTATTTCTTCATTATCCGGCAGCGTTTCCTCAAACGCTCCTCCGTTAAAGAAAAACTCCGTCACAGCAGGTTTATTGCCTTCCCGTTCCCGTGTATCTATAACCAATGCTTTAACATTGCTTCTTTCCCTTTTAAATCCGATTTCTTCAGGATCAGGCTTTCTATGCGTTTTTTCCGTAATAACGTTATCCTGATCGTAATCGTCAAAATACTGCATTGCAACAACAAATTTATCAGGCAGCTGCAGGACATTAACCGGATATTTGTCGCCTTCATAATGCTCATCCGCTATTTTTATCTCTGTCCATACTCCATCGTTAAGAACATATGCCTTCACATTGAACTGTCCGTTTAGCTTTCCGCCATTGAATTTTCTTGCAAAAATCCACGGCCTTCCTTTTTCATCCGTTTTTATAACCGGATAGTGTATATGACCGGCTGCCAATACTTCACCCCTGTCATTTGCGGTTTCGTTGGCTTCTGCCGTATACCACTTGCCTTCCCTGTAATACCTTACAACAGTTGCAAAGCTTTTAAAGTAGCAGTTCCTTTGTTTTATCGCGGCTTCATCCTGCAGATATGGCTTTACCAGTTCGGTCAGCCAGTCGGTATAGAACTCCTGATCCGTATCGTTCACATAGCATACCCAAACACCTCCGTCCGTGCCCGGGCATATTGTCGGGTAAAGATTATATCCTGCTTTGTCGTTTACTTTTACAGGCCTGCTCCACCCGGTACCATTATTTATTGAAAGGTATACATCATATCCGATGTCATCCATGCAGGGCGAACACCATGCGACGCAGATATCATTTCCGCTTTGGCATGCGTAAGGATAATAGCCTCTTACGCCGGCCGGGGAAATATAGCTTTTCTCTCCCCAGGCTCCGTCCTTCAGGCATCTTGAGGCAATTCGCACCTTATCGGCAATCCATTCCTCCCAGAAAACGTATATGGCTCCATCCGACGATATTATCGAATGCGGATTGTATGCCCTGGGGCCATCCCCGGATAGATTTACCGTTTCCGAAAGCGTATTTGTATTTATATCCATATACCTGCTATTGAGCTGAAAAGTTCCCTTTTTGCCTGAACCTTCAATCCAGAACATGTGAATATTTTTTAGTGAATCAACGGCAATGCCGCCATTCCAGAGATAGCTTCCGGAACCCGTAACTTCTGTTCTTTTTACAAAAACCCCGTTTTGGAATTCTCCTAAAACAAGCGTCTCACTGTCACTGCCTGCGTCATAATCAATACATGAAGCCCAGATTCTATTTTCACTGTCAACCGCCGTCAATGGATTGGTTAAGTATTTAATGCTGTTCAAAAAACCAACTCCTGTCTTAAACATTAATAAAACGCAAATATTACTGTCCGGAAGGCAACAGCGCTTCCGGACAGTATAGCCTGTTACACGCTTATTACTTCATTAAACTTTGTATCCTGTCGTAGTATGCCTGATAATCCGCGACAAATTGATCCACATTCAGCTTCTTGCAGTTTTCAAGATGGGTTGCCCATTTTCCCTCATCTATGCCTTTAATTATCGATTCCGCTATAAAGTTTGACATATAAGTATTGATTTCAGTATACATAATGTTTCTTTCCTGGGTTACATCAGGATCATCCTGCCCCAACGGGATATATTCTTTTACGAAATATGGCGAATACTGCTCATCTACCGTAGCTCTCTTCAATTCTCTTGGTGTAGACCAGTTAAATCCTTCATCGGATATCCAGAAACCTGCCATTCCCGTTGCTTTTGTTTGACGAAGTTCGGCGTAGCTGCTATAGCCTTCCGGAACCTTATTGGACATCATTTGAATCTTTCCGTTAACCGTTGTCCAAGCTTCATTTTCAGTTCCAAACGCCCAAAGCATTTTGTTCTCAAATGAACCATTTACGTATTCCCACAGTCTCATGGCAGCTTCAGGGTATTCACACTGCGTTGTGATTTTGAAAAAATCCGGGGTAAATCCTCCGGCCACTTTCAGAGGCTGTACGACTCGGTTTCCATTTCTGTCCTTCGTAGGAAGTATCCTGATATAATCGTCCGTATTTTCTACCCCGACAACAATATCATCATAAGCGTGGTATGTAAAATAGCCATAAAGTCCGTTTTTACCTTTGTTGAAAAAGTCCTGACTATTCTGTACAAAGCCATCCTGGTCAAGTAATTCTTCAGCATATAGCTTACTCATAAATTTAAGGAAATCATAATAGCGGTCATCAGTTGGTATGAATATAACCTTACCGTTTTCAACCATTACATCGTGGAACGCATTAAGTCCGTCATTGACCAGACCAAAATTCCATATTATTACATCTAAGGAATGGTATCCATGGTAACTCTGCTCAAGGAAGAATCCATACGGTATCTCATCTTTTTGGTTGTTTTGATTCGGGTCGTTTTCCCTGAACGCTTTTAAGACATTATACAAATCATCAATAGTCTCAGGTATTTCGAGAGACAGGTTATCAAGCCATGTTTTATTTATACCGAAAGAACCGTGTCCATTGATGCCTGTCGCTTGATATTGAGGAAGAAAATAAATATTTCTGTCAAGATATGTTACCGCTACTTTAAGTTCCGGGTATTTCTCGAAAAATTTCACGGCGGTTGGAGCATATTCATCAATAAGGTCATTCAATGGAATAAAGCAATCCTTAAACAAGGAAAACCCTTCAATGTCTCCAACAATTACATCCGGGTACTGCCTGGAATTGAGGATAACGCTTACCTGCTCTTTCCACGCTGTTTGAAGGATTTCATTCCATTCAAGTTTCAATCCTGTTTCCTCTTCCGCCTTTTTAACACATGGTTTATCGCTCCAACTTGATGATTTATCGTTTGGATGCTTTCTCACCATGATTTCGAGAGTAATAGGTTTGTTCGCAACAGGCAGTCCTGTTTTTTTAACAACTTCTTCCTGGGTGGTCTGAGTATCACTACCCTTGCTGTCGCTTCCCTGAGTTTCCGGAGCCACGCATCCTGAAACAAGCGAACAAAGTAAAATCGCCGTAAGGGTAATAACTACAACTTTTTTGCTTATTAATTTCATTTTTCCTACCTCCTATAAATAATTTTTTCAATAGTTTTAAGGATATAATATATAAATAAAACTATTGCCAATAATTTAT
>DATCLI010000395.1:0-4095 GCA_036563955.1 Clostridia bacterium
TATCAAAAGAGAACAGGGTCTTTCCGTTTTTAAGGAGACGTGTTTCAACCCTTATTACTTTCCCCTTTACCGTTATCCGCCCTGAATCAATTGTGACTTCGGACATCGGCACCGCTTCGTCTTTAAAAGCCTTTCCTAATATCACGTTCGTATTCGAACCACTCTTAGATTTGTAAACCGATTTACTGTCTGATATCCTGCTTTTGTCTTTTTCGGTCTTTTCGGCGCTGTATACGATATTTTTTACCGCTTCCGCTTCTTTAATTGTTTTATCCTTTATATAGCTGTCTCTGTCATTTTCATCAAACGGCGGATCTGTAAAGGACACGCAAATGTTTTGACCGAAACATGTTTTGAAAAATCTTTCCAGCTCTTTGTGGCAATCACCGGCCTGTAAAATCAGACTGCCGTTTGTAGACAAACAAACATTTAAATTCGTGCCTTCGAGAACGAACTCGGCTTTTTCAAGCAAACACGCGTAATGCTTTGATTGTCCGGCCATAATTCGAACAAGATCTTCATTATAGTTATTAATAAAATCTGAGTCTATTTTTTTTACTTCAAAATGCGGTATTACCAATACAGGCACATTAAAATAACTGCTGAGCGATTCCTCAAGGTTAAAAACCCTGTCAATCCGAACCATTCCCGGCAATTCGAGATGTATTTCCAGCCGGCCCGATTTTTTATTGAACTTAACATTTGAAATGAGCGCATTGTTAAAAGAATCGAAGAGTTCTTCACCCATAGTAATTTCATAAAAAACGTCCTTAAAAAGCCGCTTTTTATCTATCGTGCTGTGCATTACGCAATCCCCTTTTATTCTTTTGCAGTAAACCGGAAATAAAAAATCTTCCATCTCCGGTTGTTTCTATTTTATCATAATGACGGCTGCATGCAACATGATCAAACTAAAACCTTTGTATATGGGGTCAAAAGCCTTGGCTTGAATTATTTATTGACACCGTTATTACTTTTTTATATAATATTAAGCGTTTAATTATTAAATGCTTAACTAAAGCAGCAAACAGTTTTCAGGTGTTAAAAATGCAGAGCAAAAAGACTGTCATAAGCCTTGAAAAACTTCATATTATTCGGCGTATGCTCCGCCGTAAAGGAACAATAAGCCAGCACCTTTATCCTGGACAGCTTTTTGTCCTGGAATTTGTCAAAGCTCATAACGGATGTACGCAGGCGGAGGTTGCGCAGAGTTTAATGATTACGCCCGCTTCCGTAGCTTTATCCACAAAGAGAATGGAAAAGTCAGGCCTGCTGAAAAAACAGCCGGATGATGAGAATCTAAGGTGTAAAAGGCTGTATATAACTGAAAAGGGCGAACATCTGTCACAACACTGCAGAAAAGTATTTGACGAGATAGACAGTGTAATGCTTAAAGGTTTTTCTGATGAAGAACTGGAGATTTTTAACGGTTTTATTGACAGATTTATAGCCAACCTAACTGAAAAATACTCTCTGGATGTGGAAGACATGGACTTTTTTTCGTTTTATGCGATGAACAACATGATCAAATACAATAGAAGAAGGAATGCTGAACATGATTAGAAAGCTGTTTCCATATATCGGGAAATATAAAATATATGCCGTTCTTGCCCCCATTGCCATCATAATTGAAGTATTTCTTGAAGTGAACATACCCCGTATAATGTCTAAAATAGTCGATATCGGGATAGCAAACCGAGATTTGGAATATATTCTGAAAATGGGCGCGATGATGATTTTAATGGCTGCTGCTTCACTTGCCCTGGGAGCCCTTGCTGCCCGTCTTGCTTCGGTTGCCGGAAGCGGGTTCGCAAAGGAAATACGAAAACAGATGTTTTATAATATCCAGGACTATTCTTTTGCCAATATGGATAAGTTTTCCACGGCATCGCTGATAACAAGGCTTACAACCGACGTAACGAACACCCAGATGACTTTTATGATGATGATCCGTATGATGATCAGGGCGCCTTTCATGTTAATTTTGGCAACATTTATGGCAGTGTCGTTGAATGCGAGATTGTCTGCGGTCTTCATGGTCGCTATACCTTTTATGGGTATTGCCCTTTATTTCATTGCCACAAGAGCTTACCCGAAATTCAGGACAATGTTTAAAAAATTGGACCGGCTTAATGCAGTCATCCAGGAAAATTTAATCGGAATACGTGTTGTAAAGGCTTATGTCAGAGGTGAATACGAAGAGGAAAAATTCAGGGATATCGCCGATCAGGTACGCGAAACGCAATTGCGTGCCGAACGTATTGTAATATGGAATATGCCTATTATGCAGTTTGCAATGTACGGTTGTATGCTCGCAATTTCCTGGTTCGGAGGGAATTTAATCATATCCGGCAATATGCTGGAAGGCGAATTAATGGGGTTTATCAGTTATGTAACCCAAATACTGATGTCTCTTATGATGATTTCAATGGTATTTGTAATGTTCGTTATTTCAAAAGCTTCCGTGTCGCGTATAGCCGAAGTTCTGGACGAAAAACCTGATATAACGGAAAAACCGGGCTCGGAAAGAATCCCCGTGGAAGACGGCTCGATAAGATTTGAGAACGTTTCATTCGGCTACGGGGGACCTGAAGGGAATAAAGTTCTTGAAAACATAAACTTGTATATAAAATCCGGTGAAGTCGCAGGTATTATCGGCGGGACAGGTTCGGCAAAAACGACCCTCGTCCAGCTGATACCAAGGCTTTATGACATTATTGACGGAAGGGTCTTCGTGTCCGGCCGTGATGTAAGGGATTATTCTTTGAAAACATTACGGGATTCCGTAGCAATGGTTCTTCAAAAGAATGTGCTTTTTTCCGGAACGATAAAAGAAAACCTGAAATGGGGAAACGAAAATGCTTCGGACGACGAGATAATAGAGGCATGCAAAGCGGCTCAGGCCCATGATTTTATCATGTCTTTCCCGAACGGTTACGATACGGTGCTCGGGCAGGGCGGAGTGAACGTATCCGGCGGGCAGAAGCAGCGGCTTTGTATAGCACGGGCTCTTTTGAAAAAGCCGAAGATTATAATACTCGATGACAGCACAAGTGCGGTGGATACCGTTACCGATGCTAAAATCCGCGAGGCTCTGAAAAAATACGTTGCAGGAACTACTGTAATCATTATCGCCCAAAGGATCGCGTCCGTTATTGATGCGGACAAAATTATTGTAATGGACGACGGAAAGATTGATGCGATTGGGCCGCATAAAAAACTTCTTGAAACGAATCCGATTTACAGGGAAGTATATGAATCGCAGCATGAAGGAGTTGTTGAAAATGCCGGGGCCTAAACATACAATGCAAAATATGAATATTATGAAACCTAAAAACGCGTTTAAAACAATCAAGCGGGTAATTTCATACATGAAGCCTTACCGCGCTCATCTTATACTGGTTATCGCATGTGTTTTGATAAGTGTCGCATCGAATATTGCGGCGACATATTTTCTGAAGCCATTATTCAACCGGTATATAATTCCTTTTATAGGCCAACAGGACCCGGACCTGTCGGAGTTTATCAGGATGATCCTGGTAATGGGCGTAATATATATGATCGGCGTTGCTGCGACATTCGGTTACAACCGGCTTATGGTTACGGTAACCACAGGCACCCTGTACAGGATCAGGACCGAACTTTTTTCCCATATGCAGACACTGCCGATACGCTATTTTGACACGCATACGCACGGCGAATTAATGAGCAGATACACGAATGACACCGACACACTGCGCAATATGCTCTCCCAGAGTTTTGTCCATATTTTTCAGTCAACGCTCACAGTAAGCGGGGTTTTTACAGCAATGCTGCTATTAAGCCCGATCCTTACCGTAATTGTCGTATTAATGCTTGTACTCATGATATTTATTATTAAAAAATTGGGTTCAAAAAGCGGTAAATATTTCAGGGAACGGCAAATGGCCGTCGGAAAGGTTAACGGATATATTGAGGAATTAATTGAAGGACAGAAAGTCGTGAAGGTTTTTTGCCATGAAAATAAGGTAAAAGCTGACTTTGACAAGCTTAATGAGGAATTGTTCGAAGCCGGGAAACAAGCCGACACTTTCGCAAGCATGCTAAGGCCCATTA
>DATCLI010000396.1:0-5080 GCA_036563955.1 Clostridia bacterium
GGCAAGCCGCCATTGCCGCTTCGGTCAGGTTAAAGGGCTCCTGCCAATGGGTTTCTATGTACTGTTTAGCCCTTGCTATTTCTTCTTTACCTCTGTATATGTTTTTAATGATAAAAACGGCGGCAAAAAATTCTACCTCACCATCAGCGTTTAATAAAGGGAAACAGGTAATGTCCGAGCTTATGCTCAGAACATCCCTGTCCACCACATTAAAATACCGAATCATATCCTGGTACGGCGCATTGAAATCGGTTAAATATATGGTTTTACCTTTCAATACCTGCCTCACCTGATCCGCAGCACCAAGCTTGCATACGATGGGATCTTTAAAAACATTGTATTTTCCCACATGATTTTCCACGTCTTTTATGCCGATTACTTCCATCGCCGCTTTGTTAATCATCCTCGCAGTTCCGTCACGTGAGAAAATCTGGATCGGATAGGGAAAGCAATCAATAACCCTGGCAAAAAGTTCTTCTTTTCCAAAGAGTGACTGAAACGATTTCATAATATTTGTTTGCCTGTCTTTTACATCATTCCCCATTTATTATCACCATTTTATACCTGCCATTTTCAATTTCTGCAATTCCTGGGGCGATAATTCAGAACGGCGTCTTTCATGTTGTTTTTTTATTATACTATATACTCCGGTATATTTCCATATCGATGATTATAAACGAGACAAACAAATAAGCAGCCGCCGATTGTAAAATGTCTTTTACATAACGGCGGCTGCCTGTTTCACATCAGCGAGGACGTTGAGGATTCACTAAACTATAGGCAGGGGGTACCCTTCAAATTTATAAACCGTACTGCCTGATCCAGACATACATTTCTCCCTCTCCGCGATTATTCCACGCATAATACGGAACAGCCTTAATCCTTACAGGTGTTTTTTCAAACTCCAGAGCTTTGTACAGTTTGCCTTCCCACTTATCCAGCTTGTTTCTGTAAGCTTTTCCTTCAATTACAACCACGCCGTTTAAAAGGTCTTTATCATAATCGGCAGTGAATTCCGGATCTTCAGCAAGAGCCAGATCCGCAATTATCTCCGAATTATCAACCTGTTCAAGGCAATATACAATCGGCCCTCTCATTATCGCAACCTTTCCCGCGTTTTCGCGGAGCTCAGGATGGGATTGCACTCTTCTTACCGGCATCTGCAAATCAAGCTCTATAATACTGCCGCGTTTCCATAAACGGGTAAGTTTCGCATAGCCTTTATCCAATACTTTAGAAATATCAATCTTTTCTTCGTTTATTTTTACCGCGGCGTTCGTGCACCAGCCCGGAATCCTGAGCGCTACCGTAAATTCGGCTTCTGACGACGGCTCAACTTTTATTTTTACTTTTCCGTCCCATGGATAATTTGTCTCCTGGCTTATTGTCACATCATTGCCGTCAAGTTTGACATGGCCGGTATTACCCATATATAAATGAGTATATATCGTATTTCCGCCCGTAGAATATACATAACCTCCGATCGATGCAACAAGCCTTGCAAGGTTTGGGGGGCAGCATGCGCAGTTGAACCATTTTTGCCTGATTGTTTCCACATCTCTTTTATCATGCCTTTGACGGCAAGATTCCGGCCATACCTCCAGAGGGTTAACATAAAAATATCTTTTCCCGTCCAGCGATATTCCGCTTAAAACTCCGTTATATAAAGCCTTTTCAATGACATCACCGTAAACGCCGTCAATCTCCAGCTCCTGCATGCTCCGTGCCCAGAAAACAAGGCCTACGGATGCGCAGGTTTCGGTATAACATGTATCGTTAGGCAGATCATAATCAAATGTAAAGTCTTCCCCATAGCCCTGGGACCCGAGCCCTCCTGTTATATACATCTGTTTTTCGGTAACATTGTCCCAAAGTGTACGGCATGCATCTACAAGCGTTTTATCGCCTGTTTCGGCTGCAACATATGCCATACCGGTATACATGTAAACAGCTCTCACCGCATGGCCTACAGCCACCTTCTGCTCCCTTACCGGAAGGTGGGCCTGCCGGTACTTATGTGAATAATCTCCGAAATAGCCGTTATTTCCTTTTTCCCCGCGCTGTTCGGCTTCTATTTCAAAGTAATACGGCTGTTTACCGCGTTCGTCGATAAAATATTTGCTCAGCTTCAAATATTTATCATTGCCGGTAACCCTGTAAAGCCTCACAAGAGCAAGCTCAATTTCCTGATGACCCGGATATCCTCTTTTCTTGCCTTCATCAATGCCAAAAATGCTGTCGATGTGATCGGCAAAAGCACAGGCAATATCAAGAAGATTTCTCTTCCCTGTGGCATTAAAATAAGCAACGGCGGCTTCGATTAAATGCCCTGCGCAGTACAGCTCATGCTTATCCCTTTCATTTGTCCATCTTTTATCCAGGCAGTTTACGATAAAGTATGTATTAATATACCCATCCTTAAGCTGAGCTTTGCCTATTAATTCTATTACTTCGTCCGCACGCTTTTCCAGTTCTTCGTCCGGGCATGTCGTCAGGCTGTATGCTACTGTTTCCAACCATTTGTAAACATCACTGTCCTGAAAGATCCGCCCGTAATATTCACCCTTCGACAAACCTGCGGCAATGCGGAAATTCTCAATCGCGTGACTTGGTTCCGCATCAGGAATCTTATCATTCAATGCATTCCACTGATAAGGAATAACTTCTTTCCTGATAAGTTCCTGATATCTTCCCCAGAAACTATCTCTTATATTTACATTTTTCAGCGATATTGGCACAGAAACACTATGTCGATTCATCTGAATATCCTCCAGTATATTTTCTGTTGATTATTTGCATAATAATGTTCTTCCGAAATCCTGTTGGTACCGTTTAAAGCATTTGCCTGAATTCAAACGGTCAGCCTTTTAAGCCGGTCATTATAATACCCTTGACAATATACTTCTGCGAGAAAGCATAAATCACCAAAACCGGTACCATCGCAAACATTGATGCCGCCATAAGCAGATCATACCTCGTGGAATAGGAACCCTTGAATGACGCAAGCCCAAGCTGTACTGTGTACTTTGAGGCAGTATTAAGATATATAACCTGATTTAACAGGTCATTGTATGAAAACTGGAATGTGAAAACGGCCAGTGTGGCAATTATCGGCTTTGACAGCGGCAGAAACATGCTCCACCATATTCGGAATCTTTTGCATCCGTCTATGATTGCCGCTTCCTCAAGCTCCAATGAAATTGTCATAAAAAACTGGCGGAGCAGAAAAACCGCAAACGGAGTTCCAAAAAGCTTTGGCACTATCAAAGGCAGATATGTGTCTATCCAGGCGAGACCTGTAAACATAAGGAACTGCGGGATTAATAAAACCACAGGAGGAACCATCATGGCAGCCAGAAATATCATGAAAATGGTATCCCGCCCCTTGAAGCGTATCCTTGCAAAGGCATAAGATGCCAGTGAGGAAGTAAGGATAGTAAACACAACGGATGGAATAACAACCTTCATAGAGTTTAAAAACATTATCCCGAAGTTTACTGTGCCCGAGTTCCATGCCTTTGTGTAATTACTGAACATCCATTTGTTTGGTATCAGTGTAGGAGGGTATTGAAAAAGTTCTCTCTGGCTTTTAAACGACGATAAAAACATCCATATGAACGGAAGCAGCACTATTGCGGTAAACAATATCAATAAAACATATGAAATTACAATTGAACGTTTTGATTTCACCATGTCCATTACACCTCCTCACCGATTAATACGTTACATTTTTACCAAGCAGTTTATTCTGAATAAGAGTACAGGTCATAATTATAATGAACAGGACAACCGCTATGGCGCAGGCATAGCCCATCTGACCGTATTCAAACGCATTCGAGTAAAGGTAGTACGATATCGTATATGTAGAATAGCCCGGTCCGCCCTTCGTCATTATATAGATCTCGGTAAATACCTGGAAGGCGTCTATAATCGATGTTATAATAATATAGAAAAAAGCAGGCTTTAAAAGCGGGATTTTTATATACCACACTTTTTTAAACGGAGTCACACCATCAATTTCCGCAGCTTCATACAGCGTTTCGGGAATCCCCTGAAGGGCCGCAAGCAGAATAAGCATATTGTAGCCGGCCCATTTCCAGATGGACATAAGTGATATCGAAAATATCGCTATATGCGTGTTGTTCAGCCATCCTATCGCGGGAATGCCAACAAGCGACAATAAATAGTTCAATATACCGAATTCCTTGTTATATATCCACACAAAAAGCAGTGCCACACAGATAATTGGCGTAATAACCGGAATGTAGAATACCGTCCGGAAAAAACCTATCCCCTTTACCGGCATATCCATCGCCAGAGCCATTATAAATGACACCAGAATTGATGTCGGAACATAGAAAAGCACCCACTTTGTTGTGTTTGAAAGCGAAGTTAAATAGATTTCATCCCTGAAAAGAGTTATATAATTTTCAAGCCCTGTAAATACCGGGTCACTCAGCACGTTCCATTCATATGTGCTGATTACAAACTGAGAAATTATTGGGTATATATAAAAAGCAAGCAAGCCGAATACTGCGGGAAATATAAAAATATATCCGGTCATCGCATCCTTTTGCGCAAGTGTCATACGCTTTCCCTTAGCCGACAGAATCTCATTCTTCATGAGAGACACCCCCTATAACGGAGTTTTAGTTCGGAATTATCGATTTATGGAAATGATAATATGATATTTTTATTATAACACAACTCCATACCGACCCGGACATAAAAATATAATTTGCCGGCTTGCCCATCAAATACGGCAAGCCGGTCAAACCTTTTTATTGTTTGCAAAATCCACGTTGAGTGCTTTTTATCGCCTTTTATTTGAATACATCGCTGTTGGCTATCCTGTCGATATTTGCGCATGCGTCTTCAATTGTCTGATCCCCGTTGAATGCACTGGAAAGCTCGGCATATACAATATCGTTAAGCTTCGAGAACCCGCCGGACATAAGCGCTTTGTACTGAACATCGGTGCCGACATAATTTGCGGATTTTATAAATGCATCAACTGAAGGAGGTGTTGTGACATAATTTGTATCGGACATAAGCGAGTTATACGCAGGCAGTGCAAGAG
>DATCLI010000397.1:0-10043 GCA_036563955.1 Clostridia bacterium
GATATTTGAAGATATCGGCTTTGCTTTGATACTCGGTTTGGAACTATCTGAAAACGGCGAGCTGCTGTTCACTATGACCATGCCTGTTTTTGCAGAGGATATAGACGAAACAATAGAAGTTCTGTCAACAACCTCTAACCTGATAAGACAATCCCGGGATCAAATACGCAATACATCAGGTAAAGAAATTGAGGGAGGAAAAATACAGCATATAATTTTCTCAAAAGAGCTGGCTGAAAAAGGCATAAATAATATACTTGATATTTTTATAAGAAATGCTGAAAATCCCTTGCTGGCAAATATTATTGTCGTAGACGGAAGTCCGTTTGAATTGCTTAATATCAGCAGAGAATATAAGGATAAACCAAGACTCGGAGTGTACCTGACAAATAATCTCAGAGATGCGCGCGTGCGCAAAGCAACACCTGAAAGCAGAGTATATAATTTTACTATTATGCAATACAGCGGAACGATTGATCCGATTGCGAGCTATATCAGCTTTGATGAGACAGGTATTAAAATAGAAGGTTCGGCTCTTTTTAACGGAAATAAAATGGCAGGAACTGTCAGTTTTGTTGAGACCGGCTTATTGCATGCGCTGATGGGAAAAAAAGTCCGATTCAGATATTATATAGATGCGCAGAATATTAAGGAGGAAGCCGACCCAGATAAAAGGGGGATTGTCACACTATTAAAACGGGCTAAGCGGAAAGTAAAAACCCATGTAAATGGAACAATCCCCGAAATTCATATTAGTCTTGATTTCACAGGAACTGTTGATGAAATTGATTTGGACTATCGTCTTGATGATCCGGAAGAGAAAAAAACACTTGAAGACAAAATATCAATCTTGATAAAACAGGATTGTATAAAACTTTTGAAGTATTTACAGGAGATTGGCTCCGATCCGATTGGGTTTGGAGAGATAATAAGAGCAAAGCACAATGAATATTTTAAGTCTGTTTCATGGAAAAGTGTATATCCAAAAGTTCAATTCGATATTGATGTAAAGATTAATTTTGAGTTTTATGGCGCATCGAATTAAGTATTCAATAATACACCTTCCATAACCGTAACCGCTTTTCCCGATATTAACACCCTTTCACGGGATACCTGCACCTTCAGCACGCCTCCTCTTTTTGATGCCTGGTATGCAATAAACCTATCCTTCCCAAGTTTTTTCTTCCAATACGGCCCTAAGCAGCAATGTGAGGAACCGGTCACGGGATCTTCAAAAATACCTATCTCTGGCGCAAAAAACCGTGAAACAAAATCATACTCGCTTGACTGCGCTGTTACAATTACACCTCTCATTTGCACTTTCATGAGCTTCGTAAAATCGGGCTTGATATTTTTAACTTCATCCTCGGATTCAACTTCGATTATGTAATCAAATATGTTTTTGCCCGTATACACCAGATTAACAGCCAACGCTTCTGTCAGTTCAGGCGGTACGTCAGCCTTTTCTTCCGGAGTTGCAGGAAAGTTAAGCTCAATCCAGCCATAATTATACTTTGCTGTCAGCAATCCGCTCTTCGTACTGAAAACGGCTTCCTCTTCCTTCTCCAAATACCCTTTTTCCCATAATATATGGGCGCTTGCCAATGTTGCATGTCCGCACAGATCAATTTCCGATTCAGGTGTAAACCAACGTAAGCTATAGCCATTGTTTTTTGGTACAAGAAAGGCAGTTTCCGCTAAATTCATCTCATTAGCAACATCCAGCATCCATTTTACCTGTGGTTCCGAATCTAAAATGCAAACTGCTGCGGGATTTCCTTTAAATGGTTTGTCTGTAAAAGCGTCCACTTGATAAATTTTCATTTTTCCACCTCTTCACTTGTTTTGGCCTTGTTACGCGTAATAATAATGTTGTCATCTTATTTCTTATTCCGGTTAATGTCAAGTTCTTACAACGTTTTTAATTTAGCTGTCAATTTGTTTGAAACAGAAGGCTTTTGCGATGTAACCTTAATAAAAATCCGCTGCACAATATATAGTGGCAAGCTTTAATGCGTACCAGCAATATATTGTACAGCGGCACTCAAAGTATATAACATCGCAAAATGCTATTACTGAACTGCCCATTGCATTTTTTTATTTTTGTTTGTATTATTAAAATTACCAGGCAATTTCTTCTGTTATTATAAATAATTTTTTTTTCGTGGATTAGTTAATATATACTGTATAAGCATTTTATTTCAAATGAAAAAACAGAGAAAGCAGCTGTAAATCAAACAGGAGATGAGGTTATGAAATATAGATACATCAGGGATTTATCAATACAGTTTTTATTGGGATGCACACTGACAAACTGGGTAAAATTAATATGGCAAAACAGGGATAAACCTATATATTGGAAGAGCCTGCCCAAGTTTATATATATAACAATTGTCATTATTTTATTAACACCAGTACGGCTCATCGAGAAACTGTTATTCGATATAAAAGTTAAAAAAACAAAGATTGCTTTGGAGCCTGTTTTTGTTTTAGGCCATTGGCGAAGCGGTACTACTTTCCTTGTCAATATGCTTTCACAGGACGAGCAGTTTGGTGTTACAAACGCTATTCACTGCTTTAGCCCCAACATGTTTTTGTCCTGCTATAAAGCTCTGGATTGGCTGTTGAAAAGGATACTTCCGAAAAAACGGCATATGGATGATATCCCTCTTGACACAATATCTTCTCAGGAAGAAGAGTTTGCAATAGCTAACATGTCGACGCTGTCAAACTATCATTTCTGCCTGTTTCCAAGAAACAGGTTAAAGTACCAAAAGTACGCTACCTTCCAAAATATGAGCGAAGCAGAAATTGCGGAGTGGAAAAATAAATACCTGTATATTCTTAAAAAAGTTACGTATCAGCTTAAAGGAAAAAGGCTTTTGTTAAAGAGCCCTACGAATACAAGCAGGATTAAGCAGCTTCTTGAACTGTTCCCGAACGCGAAGTTTATTCATATATGCAGAAATCCGTACAAGGTTTACGTATCCACAAGGAAGCTGTATAATAATTTCTTCCCTGTCTTTGAGCTGCAGGAGCGGATTCCCGAAGAAGAATCCGAAGAATGCCAGTTTGAGATATATGAAAACATGTATAAAAAATATTTTGATGAAAAGCATTTAATCCCGGAAAGCAATTTGATTGAAGTGCGCTATGAAGACGTGGTAAAAAATCCATTGGAAAACGTTGAAAAAATATACAGGCAGCTTGGATTAGAGGGATTTGAAAAAGCAAAACCGGCTATTGAAAAATACATCGAGTCGCAGAAAAACTACAAGCCTAATAAGCATCAGATTGATCCAAGGCTGAAGGAAAAAATATCACAGAGGTTAGATTTCACATTCAAAAAATGGGGATATCCTAAGGCTTAACCCGGCTGAATCTTTGTTATATGGAAAAACCGTGGGAAAACACTTTGTCTGTTTTCCGGAGGATATAATGCAGCTGATTGAGAGTTCCCGTAACAAAATAATAAAGTATGTATTGTCTCTTAAAAACAAAACAAACAGAAGAAAACATCGAAGTTTTCTTATTGAAGGGTTTAGATTCGTCCGCGAGGCTCTTTTATCGGATACCAGGATCGAAATAATATGTTTTTCTGCGGAAGTCGGCGATGATTACCGGAGAGAGCTGCAAACCTTAACAAATAAAGAGATTAAATATATCCTCGTTCCTCCCGCTTTGTTCGCCCGTCTTTCCGAAACCGATACACCGCAGGGAGTACTCGCAGTGGCAGATATCCCTGAAAGTTCGTTATACTCTTTATACCGTGAAGGATTTCGCGGCATTTTACTGGACTCAGTTCAGGACCCCGGAAATGCAGGAACAATCATTCGTTCTGCCCACGCGCTGGGGTTTGATTCGGTTATTTCGACAAAAGGTTCTGTTGATATATATAACGGAAAAGTCCTAAGGTCCACTGCGGGTTCTGTTTTTCATATACCTGTCGTTGACGGTATTGACGAGGAAGAGATTTTCAAATTTTGCACGGAACACGGCCTGAGAATTATTACGACCGGACTCGGCGAAGGCAAACCTTGTTACGAATGTGACCTGAGAAAAAACTTTCTGCTCGTAATAGGAAACGAGGGAAAAGGCGTGTCGTCGAGAATAAAGCGGATGACCTCGGAATCCGTTTATATACCTATGCCCGGAGGAGCGGAATCGTTAAATGCGGGTGTGGCTGCTTCAATTATTATGTATGAAAGCAGCCGCCAAAGATTTTCCGTTTAGCTGTGCATTACTTTTTTGGCATATATGTTATTGTATGTATTTCATAATTTATTTCCAATGAGCGTGTTAAATTTTTACTATGTGAGTCTTGAAAATAAGGGAAAAATAATATAGAATGATTAAAAGATTGTTATTTTGTTAACGATGACCCGAAAGGTCAAAATCTATACTATACTGTTAGGAGGAGAATGAATATGGCTATTAAAATTGGTATTAACGGATTCGGCAGAATTGGGCGCCTTGTATTCAGGGCGGCTATGAAAAGAAATGATGTCGAGGTAGTGGGAATTAACGATCCTTTTATTGATTTGGACTACATGCAGTATATGCTTAAATATGATTCCGTGCATGGGCAGTACAAAGGTGAAATTGGTTCAAAAGACGGAAAAATGATTGTCGACGGGAAGGAAATCGCCGTATTTGCCGCAATGGATCCGAAGGATATTGATTGGAAAAGCTGCGGAGCCGAATATATTGTCGAATCGACGGGTGTTTTTACGACAATAGACAAAGCTTCCGCGCATCTTAACGCAGGCGCGAAGAAAGTTGTTATCACCGCTCCGTCAAAAGATGCTCCTATGTTTGTTATGGGCGTAAATAATGACAAATACACTCAAGACATGAATATCGTATCGAATGCTTCATGTACGACGAACTGCCTCGCCCCGGTGGCAAAAGTGCTGAATGATAAATTCGGTATTATAGAGGGCTTAATGACCACGGTTCATGCGATAACCGCAACACAGAAGACCGTTGACGGTCCTTCGAAAAAAGACTGGAGAGGCGGCAGAGGCGCAAGCTTCAATATTATTCCTTCATCGACGGGCGCAGCGAAAGCTGTTGGCAAAGTAATACCCGAGCTGAACGGAAAACTCACCGGTATGGCATTTCGCGTTCCAGTAGCTGATGTCTCCGTGGTTGACTTAACATGCCGTCTTGAAAAAGCCGCGTCATATGAAGAAATCTGCAAGGCTATGAAAGAAGCCTCGGAGAACGAATTAAAGGGCGTTCTGGGCTACACCGAGGATGATGTTGTATCGACTGATTTCATTGGTGAAGAAAGAACTTCTGTATTTGACGCAAAGGCCGGTATTTCATTGAACGACCATTTTGTAAAAGTTGTCGCGTGGTATGACAACGAATGGGGTTATTCGAACAAGGTCGTTGACCTCGTCGCCCATATGGCAAAAGTAGACGCTAAGTAATATTTCAACTGATTTACAGGCATCCTGTTAATAAGGATGCCTGTTTTAAATAATAACAAAGGCTTTTGCGATGTAACCTTAATAAAAATCCGCTGTGCAATATATAGTGACAAGCTTTAATGCGTACCAGCAATATATTGTACAGCGGAACTTAAAGCATATAACATCGCAAATGCCATACAACAGATGTCATATTGCAATTGAAATCGTGTTTGTTGTACAATTGATACTGTAAAAAACAACCTATGGAACCATTTATGCTGAAATCGCCGGGCAATTTCTTACGTTGTTTTTGTATTCCCGATATTGAGTACGTAAGGAGATGAAAAAATGAGCATGTATAATAAAATGAGCGTTGAAGACATTGAAGTAAAAGGGAAAAGGGTTATAGCCAGGGTTGACTTCAATGTGCCTTTGGACGCTGATGGTAATGTTACCGACGACAAACGGATTGTAGCCGCTTTGCCGACTATCAGATACCTCATTGAACATGGAGCGAAAACGATACTTGTATCGCACCTTGGCCGCCCGAAAGAAGGGTTTGAGCCGAAATACAGTATGAAGCCTGCGGTTAAAAGGTTATCAGAGCTTTTAGGCCAGGAAGTTATTCTTGCAAATGATGTTATAGGTGAAGACGCAAAGCAAAAAGCAGGCGAGCTTAAAGAAAGCCAGGTTTTAATGCTTGAGAATGTGCGTTTTCACAAAGAGGAAACAAAGAATGATCCCAATTTCTCTAAAGAATTGGCTTCAATGGCGGATATTTTTGTTAATGACGCTTTTGGTACCGCACATCGGGCGCATTCATCGACAGCGGGTTTAGCTGATTACCTGCCGGCGGTATCAGGGTTTTTAATAAAAAAGGAAATTGATATAATGGGCAAAGCGCTGTCGAACCCTGAAAGGCCTTTCCTAGCTATTCTTGGCGGAGCAAAGGTTTCCGACAAAATAACGGTAATAGAAAATCTTCTTGAAAAGGTAGACTCTTTAATAATCGGCGGCGGAATGGCATACACTTTCCTTAAGGCTAAAGGGTACAAAATCGGCAAATCGATATGCGAGGAAGACAAACTTGATTTAGCAAGAGAAATAATGGCGAAGGCTGAAACAAAAGGAGTACACCTTTTGCTCCCGATTGGAAACATCGTAGGAAAAGAGTTCAGTCCGGATACCGAGGTAAAATATGTTCCTTCCGACGATATTCCTGACGGATGGATGGGAATGGATATTGGGCCGATAACAATTGAGAAGTTCACTAACGAGATAAAAAAAGCTAAAACGATAGTATGGAACGGACCGATGGGAGTCTTTGAATTTCCGAAATTCGCGAACGGGACAAAAAAGATTGCCGAGGCTGTTGCGGAATCGGGCGCTTTGTCTATCGTAGGGGGAGGAGATTCGGCGGCGGCGGTTGAACAGCTTGGTTTTGCGGATAAGATAACGCATATTTCCACCGGCGGCGGAGCTTCTCTTGAATTCCTTGAAGGAAAGGTTCTCCCTGGTATTGCCTGCCTGCTGGAAAAAAAAACTCGTAAAATAATGGCGGCTGGCAACTGGAAAATGAATAAGACCCCGAAAGAAACGGTTGAATTCATTAATGCCATAAAAGATAAAGTCGGCAAAGCAAACGCAGAAGTTGTTATTGCCGTTCCTTTCGTATCGATACCTGCCGCTGTTGAAGCCTGTAACGGGACTAATATAAAGGTTGCCGCTCAAAATGTGCATTGGGAAGACAGCGGCGCTTATACGGGTGAGATATCCTGCGGTATGCTCAAGGAAGCGGGAGTTCAATACGTTATCATAGGGCATTCCGAAAGACGCGAATATTATGCCGAAACGGATGAGCTTGTCAATAAAAAGGCCCACGCGATATTTAATTACGGAATGACTCCCATAATCTGCTGCGGCGAAAGCCTTACCCAGAGGGAACAGGGTATAACGGCCGAGCATATCCGCTGCCAGATGAAAATTGCTCTTTTAGGGCTGACAAAAGAGCAGGTTAAAAAGCTCGTTATAGCATATGAACCGATTTGGGCTATCGGTACGGGGAAAACGGCAACAAGCGAGCAGGCTGAAGAGGCATGTTCCATTATCAGGAATCTCGTACAGGAACTGTATGATGAAGAAACGGCGGAGAACGTAAGAATCCTCTACGGCGGAAGTGTAAACGCAGGAAACTTTTCAGAATTGTTCGATATGCCGAATATTGACGGAGGACTGATTGGCGGAGCAAGCCTGAAATCGGAAGAATACGTGAAAATCGCGAATTACAGCGAAACCTGATTAATATTTAAAACTATTCCGGCCCTCCGGGTATAACCGGAGGGCTTTGTATAATACGGAGGTTTAAAGCATGCTGAAAAAGCTTAAATGTTTTAATGAATATAAGGGCCCCGTGGTAATTGTTGTTATGGATGGCTACGGTGTATGTGAAGGGACGGAGGGAAACGCGGTATACCACGCATATACTCCCTGCCTTGACAATCTGTTCTCCAAATATCCGAATACGCTTCTTAAGGCGCATGGTACGGCGGTTGGCCTGCCGTCCGACGGTGATATGGGCAATTCCGAGGTCGGGCATAACGCGATTGGTTCGGGACAGGTATACAGCCAGGGCGCCAAACTCGTAAATGAAGCGATAAGCAGCGGTAAGATGTTTGAAGGAAAAACATGGCGCGATTTAATATCAAATGCTAAATCAAACGATTCCACGCTTCACTTTATAGGTTTGTTCAGCGACGGCAATGTTCATTCCCACATTGATCATCTGAAAGGAATGATTGAACAGGCTAAGAAGGAAGGAGTAAAAAAAGCGCGCATCCATATTCTTTTGGACGGCCGTGATGTCGGCGAAACTTCCGCGCTTGAATATGTCGATCCTTTCGAAAAGTACCTTGATGAGCTCAGAACCGCTGATTTTGATGTAAAAATAGCGAGCGGCGGCGGGCGCATGAAAGTTACAATGGACAGGTATGAGGCGAATTGGGGAGTAGTCGAAACGGGATGGAAAACGCATGTGCTCGGCGAAGGCAGGCAGTTTAAATCCGCGCGTGAGGCTATTGAAACATACCGAAGCGAGCTGAACGTAATCGATCAGGATTTGCCCGCGTTTGTAATTGCCGAAAACGGCAATCCCGCCGGTAAGATAGTTGATAATGACAGCGTTATATTTTTTAATTTCCGCGGCGACCGTGCGATAGAAATAAGCCGTGCATTTGAAGAAACCGATTTTGATAAATTCGACAGGAAAAGGCATCCAAAAGTAATATATGCCGGGATGCTGGAATATGACGGAGATCTTCACATACCCAAAAGATACCTGGTCCATCCGCCTGAAATAAAAAATACGGTGGGAGAATACCTGGTTAACGCTGGCGTCAGCCAGCTTGCAATTTCCGAGACGCAGAAATACGGCCATGTGACATATTTCTGGAACGGCAACAGGAGCGGAAAGTTCAGCGATGAACTGGAAACATACATTGAAGTCCCTTCGGATATCATTCCTTTCGAAGAACGTCCCTGGATGAAAGCTGCCGAGATTACCGACAGAATGATACAGGAACTTAGGACCGGCAAATACCGTTTTGCGCGTGTAAATTACGCCAACGGGGATATGGTGGGCCATACGGGGAATTTCCAGGCGGCGCGGATAGCGGTAGAATCCGTTGATTTATCGCTGAGGCGCCTGCTTTCCGTTATTGACGAGCTTGGCGGTGTTGCAATAATTACCGCCGATCATGGAAATGCGGACGAAATGTTTGAGCTTGACAAAAGCGGAAAACCGATAACGAATAAAAACGGCTCAATTAAAGCAAAAACAAGCCATACCTTGAATAAAGTTCCGTTCATAATCTACGACAATGTTAAAAGCAATGCGTATATATTGAAAAAGGGTGAATTCGGGCTTGCAAATATTGCAGCGACGGCAGTGAACCTTCTTGGGTATGAAGCCCCCGACATTTGGGAAGAAAGCATTATTTCACTTGACAACGCGTGATATTATTATTATAAGGACTCACAGTTTTTGTTATTTTGCGCGTTTGCATAGCCGGGAGGAAATATGAGAATAATGGGAATAGATTTCGGTGAAGCCCGGATTGGAATAGCAGTCAGCGACCCCCTGGGAATAACCGCGCAGGCGGTTGAAACAATCTGCTGGAATAAGGAATGGAAAAAGCCGATTGAACGGATAAAAGCTTTGATGAAAGAATATCCATGTGATACGATTGTTGTCGGGTTTCCCGTTAATATGAACGGCACAATCGGCGAAAGAGGGGAAAGGACGCTGCAGTTTATAAACAAGCTTAAACAGGTTTTCCCGGAAATAAGAGTTGTTCAATGGGATGAAAGGCTTTCTACAGAGCAGTCAAAACAGGCGCTTGTTAAAATGGGTGTAAGCAGCAGAAAATATAAGGGAAAAATAGACCAGATTGCTGCTTCGATTATACTTCAAAGTTATATGGACGCAAACAGAACGTAAAGAATAAAATATATTGGTAGTGTCAAAAAAGTTATGAAAACAACGAGTTGATATTACAGAAATGTAAGTAATTAGAAAATCGGACATTGACAGCAGAATAGAGTGGAGAAAAAGGGCAAATATTTTAG
>DATCLI010000398.1:0-5018 GCA_036563955.1 Clostridia bacterium
ATATTACTGTGAAGGGGATACTCCTATCAGGCGTATGTATTTGCCGAATATATTGAAAAGGGGTTGGTTCCGCCGAAAACATTGATTAACACAAATTCCGTAAAGGAGATGGTCCGAAGCTTCATTTAAACTACTGCAAAGGGGATGATTCCATTGCGCTGGTATTCTCTCTCAAAAAAGGACATCTTCGATACAGCATAGGAGGACTGTAAATTTATGCACTACTTTTCAAAATCCTGCCCGGGACAAACGCCCGCAGCAGGTTAGACGGCTCGGTAAAGAAGCTTTGCACCGGGCCGTCTATTCATTTTGTGCACAAATAAAACGCTATTAGTTCAATAGGCATACTTATTTGAGCCATTGTACAATAGTTCTTCTTGCATCTGAACAAGCGGCCTACAAATAAATGCCAACAAGCCAGCGAGTGATTAACGGGTCGAGGCATTGCTGTCGCGTTCCGGTTGGTACGCGACTCTGATTCGGGTGCTTTCGGTGACGCAGGGCGACATACTCCAACGCCCTGCTGCTGACAGGCAAATGTGGAGCGGGTTAATGAGCGACCCGTTATATGGAGACCTCTCAGCGGATATAAAAAGGATCTGAAGCGTGTTGTCGGTAGGTGCTTTGTCGCACAAGGAAATGAAACACCCGAAGCAGGACCCGCGGGAATTTCCTGGTATTTTACAGAGCTATTGTGCAATATAAGGAAACTATAGCGGAATGCAGCATAGAGATATATAGTCAGAGCGAGGACAAGCAAGTCGACTGTTTGAGCAAAAATGCATCCTACAAAATTTTTTCAAAGCATTTTTGCGAGTTTCGACTTGCCCGAGCTGAACTATATAGCTCTTGCAAATGAAGCTCCTTGTTTCCGTTATTGCACAATAGCTCAAATAGTGAGGAAGTGTGTTCTTGAACTGTCAATTTGCGTTATGATAAAATAAAACCAGTTTTAGTCCGGGGGAAAGAGAATGGATAAATCAAACCAGTTTTTTGCGTTTCTGTCACGCATGAAGTATATTATGCGCTGGAGCCTGATGCGCAACACGAATATCGAGAATATACAGGAACACAGCCACCAGGTGTCAATTATAGCCCATGCGCTCGCCGTGATAAAAAATGTGTATTTCGGCGGAAGCGTCAATCCGGAGCGCGCGGCGGTTCTTGCGCTTTACCACGATTCAAACGAAGCGCTTACCGGCGACATGCCCACCCCGATAAAATATTTCAACCCGTCGATACAAAAAGCATACAAGGATATGGAAGATACTTCTAAGGAGAAGCTTCTTACAATGCTGCCCGGCGAATTAAGAGATATTTACCGCGGCATTCTTTTTTACGACGAATCCTCGGATGAGGGCAAAATTATAAAGGCCGCCGACCGCATATGCGCGTATATTAAATGCCTGGAAGAGGAAAAAGCCGGAAACACGGAATTTAAAAAAGCTGCCGAAGCAACGGTAAAAAAAATTAAAAGTATGAAAATGGCTGAAGCAGATTATTTCATGGAGCATTTTATACCGAGTTTCAGGCTTACGCTGGATGAGCTTAACGATTAATATCTATTCTCTTCTTATTTTTGCACCGAGCGACCTCAGTTTTTCCTCCATTTTTTCATATCCTCTGTCAATGTGGTAGATATTGCTTATTTCGGTTTTGCCTTCGGCGCACAGGCCTGCAAGAATCAGAGCAGCGCCGGCTCTTAAATCGGTAGCTTTAACCTGGGCTCCCATAAACGGCACCTGACCTTCTATAATGGCAGTGCGCCCGTCAATCTTAATCCTCGCGCCCATGCGTTTAAGCTCGCTTATATGCATAAACCTGTTCTCAAAAATCGTTTCGACAATCACGCTTGTTCCTTCGGCACGGCTTAAAAATGAAGTCATTTGTGCCTGCATATCCGTAGGAAATCCCGGATACGGATGTGTTTTTATGTCCACGGCTTTCGGGTTTGGGATCGATTTCACATGAACAACGCCCAGTTCTTCGGAAATTTCAACACCGGACTCCCTGAGCTTTGCGCTTATAGGTTTTATATGTTCCGTCATAACGTTTTCTATTATAACATTACCGCCCGTAATTGCAGCAGCAAGCATAAACGTTCCGGCTTCAATGCGATCGGGTATTATCGCATGCTCTGTTCCATGCAGCCGATCGGCGCCGACAACGCGTATCGTATCCGTTCCCGCTCCTGTTATATTTGCGCCCATTGATACGAGCAGCGTCGCAAGGTTGACAATTTCAGGCTCGGTTGCCGCGTTTTCAATTATTGTCCGGCCTTTCGCCAAAACCGAAGCCATCAATATGTTTTCAGTTGCCCCGACACTTGGAAAGTCCAGGTATATCCTCGCACCCGTAAGCCTGCCTTTAACATTTGCCTCGACATAACCATGACCCGTATTTATATTTGCGCCAAGAGCGGAAAGACCTTTAAGGTGGAGATCAACAGGTCTGCTGCCAATCGCGCACCCTCCCGGAAGAGAAACCTTTGCTTTGCCTTTTCTTGCCAGAAGCGGACCCATAACGAGAAATGACGCCCTCATTTGGTTGACAAGCTCATAGGGGGCCGTATATTTATTGATTGACGATGTGTCTACGATAATTTCCTTATCATTTTTATTGAAGGTGGTTCCTGCCCCTAATGAATTAAGAAGATTACACATTGTATGTACATCTTCAAGATCCGGAACGTCTTTTAATATGGTTTTCTCCCCCGTTAACAGGCAGGCAGCCAGCGAAGGAAGAATGGCATTTTTTGCACCGCTTATCCGAACGGTTCCTTTAAGAGGAACTCCACCGTCAATAATAAATACGCTCATATTTTCGCTCCCTTTTTCGTCTTATGTAAACTAAATTTCCAATCGGACTTTATTCTGAGGTTCTCCAATAATATTATGTTCAATTTCAAACCGCTTTATTAAGGCGGTTTTTGCCGATTCTTCCTTATAAATAATTGACATTTTTTTAGCAGTTTAAACCATATTTACCTTTTTGGAAAAACAAACGGAATTACCAATCCGATTAAATCCTTATTTCTATTTTATCAGATTTCACCTGCCATGGTAAGAATATTTTCAATTAAAACCAATAATTCTGATCGTGTTATGGGAGCTTTTGGCAAAAACATGCCGCCGCTTTCAGGAATAATTCCGTTGCTTAATGCAAATGCTACGGCTGATCGATACTGCGGCCGGATTTCGGACGCATTCGGAAATTGAGCCAATATCGACGTAAAATCCGGTATATTTCGGCCTGTTTTTTTCCGGTATACCACAATCGCTGCATAAACGGCCTCATCTTTTCGGAAAAGAGCATTTTCCTCCGAAATTCCCGGAAGCAGTAAACCTGCTCTTAATGCCTTTTCCGTTACATCGCCGTTTTCGTATTCATACGGTATAATATCCATTAAATGCTTTATCCCTTCTGTCACGGTAAGTTCCTTTTCGAGCTCGGGATTGCCTTGAGGGATGGATGGCATTTGGTATATTGAAAGAATATTTTTTAGTGTCTGCTCTATCCCGCTTCCCGCTGCAATATTCACAGGCTTTATCGCAGCGGCTGCGACGGCGCCGCTTCTTTTCGGATACGCGGCAAATTTTTGCTGTGAAGCAATCCATGTATAATCAACATCATCCCATTTCAACCGTACCGAATCATAATGCCTGACTTTCATTTTATTCGCTTCTTCTGCATTTTCTATAGGTAAAATCACTTTTACCGGTTTTATGAAATCTTCGCGCAAAAAGAAGCTTTCTTCACGGCCCGCGTATATCTTCATTTCAGTTATCGGGGTCATCATTCGCATGTTGTTCTCAGGCTTTATGTCGCCCGTATTGGAACACACGTCAATCCTCAGCGATATACCGCGAAGGCTTTGTTTAAGCCTGAAATATGTATCCTGCAGGAAGCATCCGGGGAAAATATAAATATCAAATCCGGGCGTTCTGACAATAAATGTTTGGCTTGTTCCCGCCAGTGTCTCCAATACCTCGCCGCCGAGCTCAAGCCTTATGATTTTTGTTGCCGGGGGCGGAACGGTCAAATCCACTGAAAATGTACCGGCACCTGACTGCCTGATTTTTTCGGACAGCCTGTGCGCGTTGACATCAACAGCTTTGGCATTCCAT
The DNA here is from genome assembly GCA_036563955.1 of Clostridia bacterium. GTDB lineage: Bacteria > Bacillota > Clostridia > DSM-8532 > DSM-8532 > DTU069. Next base: position 4,128 of record DATCLI010000398.1, read on the forward strand.
ATCCCGTCAATTGCTATCGCGTCGATTATAAGCATGTCCCCTACCGGAATATCATCGAGCGGGACATCGGCATCATATTCGCCGCGGCCTTTTCTTGTTACGACCATTACAACATGGCTTGGTTCGGAGCGAAGATCCGTGTCGGCACTGTACGAATAAAGCCTTGCAAAATATCGGTAATTCGATTTCAAGCCCGTAACCTGGTATTCCGACCCATTTACGCTGTACTCAACAGAATTCGAAAAATCAGCGTTTTCGGAAATTTCCAGGATAAATGTTACCGATTCGTCCGGGAGCCATTCATAAAATATACTTGTCTCGGTTATTGCGTCATGCGTATCCTTAACGCCAAAACCCCTCGGCTTTGGCGGCGGGTTGTACGGCTCGGTTTTCACCACAATCGAGTTGCTCCAGTCGGATGCGGTAAATCCGCCTGCTTCAACCGGGGCAAGAGCCTGAATCCAGAAATAATAAACAGTATTTGCCTTCAGCGCCCCGATCCTGTATGAAGGCTCATAGCGGAGCTGCTGGGAAGAAACCGTTACCGTTCCGATTGCTTTCGTTCTGTCATCTTCGGTTGCGTAGCTTATATTATAGCTGTATCCGGGCAGATAGCTCCAGAACAGATCAACGTATGTATCGGCCGCAATGCCTTTCAGATCCGTCGGTACAACAGGCGTTTCAATAACGGGCGGGAAATCGGGCAGCGTTGTCACGAGCAGCGGATCGGAAGGATCGGACTCAAGAAGTCCCGTGCTGTTTGACACGGTAACCCAAATAAGGTATGTCGTGTTCGGATCAAGCTCGCGTACAGGAAGCTGGAAAACCTGCCGTTCATCAGGATCCAAATCCGGAACGGTCACAGGGTCAATCTGCTTTTGCAGCGACAGG
>DATCLI010000399.1:0-3389 GCA_036563955.1 Clostridia bacterium
TATATTTAAGTATATACTAAAATAAATTATAATATACTTAAATAAATGCGTCAAATATTACTTAAAACTCCGGGAAAATGGGGCCGGATTTGACGATAAAGCTTCAACTCTTGACTTCAGCTTAAGAAACTGACATGATAAGATAAAGCCGACAGCCTTTTTCTAAGCGCGGTAGTAGTTGAGGGAAGCCTTGTGTATTTCGATGAAAATATTATGCTTAATTGTAAGCGAATTGTGGTATTCCCTGTAGAATTTTTTTGAGGAATTGCCGTATGGAATATAAAAATATAAAGCCGGCTAAATTCATATCGCGGCTGAATCGATTTATTGCCAATATAGAAATAAACGGCAGAGCAGAAATTTGTCATGTTAAAAACACGGGAAGATTAAAAGAGTTATTAGTTCCCCGTGCGAGGGTGTTTGTGCAGGAGTCCTTTAACAGCGGCCGCAGGACAAAATACGACCTGATTTCGGTATATAAGAACAATAGACTTGTTAATATAGACAGCCAGGTGCCGAATAAAGTGTTTTATGAATGGATATCTGACAATAATTTGTTTGGGGATGTTGTTTTAATAAAGCCGGAATGTAAATACGAAGACTCACGTTTTGACTTTTACATGGAAACTGCCGCAGGAAAAATATTAATTGAAGTTAAGGGAGTGACGCTTGAGGAAAATGGCGCCGCACTGTTTCCCGACGCTCCTACCGAACGCGGAGTAAAGCATATAGAAGGGCTCTGCCGGTGTATAAAGGAAGGCTATGAAGCATACATAATATTTATCATACAAATGGAGGGCGTGCTCTATTTCACGTCTAACGCCAAAACTCATAAAGCATTTGCGGATGCGCTTAAAAATGCGAAAAAACAGGGAGTAAAAATTCTTGCCCTTGATTGTTTGGTTACTGAAAACTCAATACGGGTAAACAATTTTGTGGATGTTAAATTATAGGGTATTATCCTCTTCTTTCATGAGGTTTTTTATTGTCTGTTTTTCCGTGTAAGATAATTTATCGATTAAATGATTGGAATTTTTCCCTTGCATATTTTCATATTCCTGTTTTAAGACCAGACAGGCCTGCTCAATTTCCGCCTTCAGTTCCCTTGCGGATAAAAGTGAGCAGCCCGCTCCTCTGATGATAATCTGCTGTAAAGCGTCCGATGTGGCAACTGTTATATCATATTTTTCGTGGTTGTCGTGAGCAAATTTTTCAATGTACTGGTCCGCAGTCTGCACCTCCCTCGTGTACACGACGCGGACATTATGATAGTCGAGTATTTCCTCAGTGTGTCTCTGTACGCGATATGCATCAAACACAATCATTATGCGGCATTTTCGGATTCCCTGGTAGTTGCTCAGGATATCAAGCAATTTAATTCTGGCGCTTTCCATATCCTCATCCGCAAGCTCTTTCAGTTCCGGCCACGCATGGATAATATTATAACCATCGACAAGCAGATACTCTTCTTTGATTACCTTAGGCTTGCCGACATATGGCATGGAATGATAATCGTTATTTCGCAATGTTCTGCGCTTTTTCCACGCAGACTTCTTTCCGAGGTTCGCAAAAAATGTTTGCTGAAAAATTCGCTCAATTTCTTCAAGGCTGATTGCTCTCTCTTTTGTGGACGAAGCCCGTTTTTGCACCGCGGCCTCCAATTGATTGCCGTTTTTCTGAAGACAGCTTGGAACATGCATATGGTTTTTCACTTCATACCAATCAACAAAAAAGCTCGTTCCGCGTGCGAAAAATATAGAGCTTGCCGGATTTTCAGGGTCTCTTTCCGAGTCATACCCGATTTTCTCAATAACCTCTTCCGTATTATGGCATGGTTCATATCCTTTAATAGTACAAAACAATCGGCCGAGCCCTTTCGTATATGCGATAACTTCTTTCTGATAATTCCGCATTGAAGAGACAGGAGCGCTGCCTGTAAGAACGGCTGTTTCGTTGTTTGTTTGTGATATTTCGCATGTACCGTGCATTTTCTCGATATCACTTATCGCTCTTCCTACCGTTTTCTTTGGAATCTCAAGATGAAATGAATAATAGGGCTCAAGCAGGATCGATTCCGTCTCCTTTAATCCCTGACGCACCGCACGATAAGCAGCCTCTCTGAAGTCAACGCTGTTCGTGTGCTTTTTGTGCGCCTTGCCTCCTATCAAAGTGATTCTCATGTCTGTAAGTGACGACCCCGTTAAAACGCCTTTATGCTCTTTTTCCTGCAAATACGCAAGAACAAGCCTTTGCCATCGTTTATCGAGCATATCTTCGCTGCAGTCCGTTCCGAACTGCAAACCGCTTCCGGGTTCTGCGGGCTCCAACAGCAGGTGAACTTCCGCGTAATGCCCCAAAGGTTCGAAATGGCCTACCCCTTCCACTGCATTCGCAATTGTTTCTTTATATAGAATTCTTCCTTCACCGAACGTTACTTCAAACCCAAAACGGTCTTTTATAAGGCTCTGAAGTATTTCAATCTGCACTTCGCCCATGACCTGGGCATGAATCTCCTGAAGCTGCTCGTTCCAGTCAATATGAAGCGCAGGCTCTTCTTCTTCAAGTTCGCGCAGCATTGGGATAAACGCTCTCGGATCACAGTCTTCCGGCAGGATTATGCGGTAATACAGAACAGGTTCCAATACGGGTTCATCAGAATCTTTTTCAATTCCTAAGCCTGCTCCCGGCCTGGTTTTGGTAAGACCTGTCACTGCGCATACCGAACCGGCCTCAGCTTCGCTTACGGCAGTGAATTTTTGACCGGAATACACGCGGATTTGATTGACTTTCTCTTCCCATATGCCGTTTGTCAGGACGTTCTTCACCTTCAGTTTCCCGCCCGTAATTTTCATGTGAGTCAGGCGGTTTCCATTCTCGTCCCTCGTTATTTTGAATATTTTTGATCCAAATTCCGCCGGGTAGGAAGGAGGGACGGCATATTTTACAATGCCGTGCATGAATTGCTCAATTCCAGCCAATTTCAACGCTGAACCGAAAAAACACGGGAATACCTTGCGCTTTCTGATTGCGTTTTTAATAAGCCCGATTTTTATATCCCCGGTATTCAGCAACGATTCCATGATTGCTTCGTCGCACATTGCGAGCTGATCATTAAAATTTTCATTTGTTCCTTCGGTAAAATCAATACAGCCTTCGCCAAACTGGTTTTTAAGTTCGTTCATTATTTTTTCTTTATTCGCCTTATCCTGATCCATTTTGTTGATGAAAATGAAAACAGGGATCCGGTATACCGAAAGCAGACGCCATAAGGTTTTCGTGTGGCCTTGTATGCCATCTGAGCCGCTTATCAGTAAAATGGCATAGTCCAACACGTTGAGCGTCCTTTCCATTTCAGTCGAAAAATCTACATGGCCGGGGGTGTCCAGCAG
>DATCLI010000400.1:0-4239 GCA_036563955.1 Clostridia bacterium
TATATTGTACAGCTGATTTTTATTAAAGTTGCATCGCAAAAGCCTTGATAAAGCTCCCTTAAATATTCTATTCCTTCTGCCATGGTTGCGTTACAGGGCTTTCTTTTAACAGGGATGCCCGGCATTCATTGAAATAGATAAACGGCTTGCAGATTAAGCCGGTTTACGTAAATAAGCCTCTTAATTCCTTCATGATCTTCTTTTCGAGCCTCGAAACCTGCACCTGGGATATGCCCATTTTGTCGGCTACCATTTGTTGTGTTTCTTCCTTGAAATAACGCAGGAATATTATTTCTCTTGACCTTTTGTCGAGGTTTTGCAAAGCTTTGTTTAAAGACAGGCGTTCGAGGATGCTCGTTTCGTTCATTCCCTCCTGCGTACTTATCTTGTCAATTAAATAAACAGGGTTGGTATCATTATCCCCTATTGTCTGGTACAGGGATTCGGGCTGGTACCCGGCTTCAAGCGCCTGCACGAGTTCTTCAGGCTCAACGTCAAGTTTTTCCGCCAATTCGTGGATAGTAGGGCTTTGACCGCTCTGCTTTTCAATAGATTCCTTCAAAACACGGGCTTTCTGCCCAAGCTCTTTTAGAGCCCGGCTTACCTTAACGGCGCCGTCGTCACGTAAAAATCGTTTAATTTCGCCTAGAATCATTGGAACAGCATATGTTGAAAAGCGCACGTCGAAATCGGGATCAAATTTTTTTACTGCTTTTATGAGCCCAATGCAGCCAATCTGAAACAAATCCTCCGTTTCGGTTTCACGTCCCTTAAAACGCTTTACGATACTCCAGACAAGTCCTATATTTTCCTGCACCATTATGTTCTGCGCTTCAGGATCTCCCTTTTGTGCCTTCTGTATTAACTCTAACGTTCTTTTATCTATAGTGTCGTATTCAAACACTTTATCATTCACGAGCGTAACTCCCGTCTTTTCAGCGTTTTGAAAACTTTTTCGTCATTGTTATTTTTGTCCCGGCTCCTTTTTGCGATTCAATGAACAGACTGTCCATAAAGCTTTCCATTATCGAAAATCCCATTCCCGATCTTTCCAGTTCAGGCTTTGAAGTATATGCAGGAATCTTCGCCTTTTCAATATCCTCAATCCCCACGCCGTGATCTTCTATTATCACGGTGATTCTGTCATCGTACAGAATACATTCCATAATTATAAGCCCTTCCTGCTGTTCGTAGCCGTGTATAATCGCATTTGTGACCGCTTCCGATACGGCGGTCTTCAAATCGGCAAGCTCCTCCAGCGTCGGGTCGAGCTGTGACGCAAAGGCTGCTGCTACAACCCGCGCAAAGGACTCATTTACCGATTTGCTTTCGAATTCGATTTTCATTCTGTTTTTTGGCTGCATATTCAAAACCTCTCAATACAATTTCTTTAATAGAATAAAAGGAATTTAGAATTTAATCAGCTGATTTCCATTAGCTTTGACAAGCCCGACATTTTTAACACCTTTAATATATTCAACCCGGGATTAATAATCTTCATGCTGCCTCCAAGGCATTTCATTTTATTATACCTGCCCACAATGAGGCCTATGCCCGAACTGTCCATAAAGCTTACTCCGCTCATATCAAGTATCAACTGGCTAAGCGGCGATTTTACAAGCTGCATGTCTATTGTTTCTTTAACCTTCGACACTGCGTGGTGATCGAGTTCTCCCTTAAGATATACCGTAAGAGCCCGGTTCTGGCGCTTCAGTGTTATTTCCAACGTCATCACTCCATTCCTACGGTTTATATTCTTTATTTCCCGAAAAAATCCTGTTTTATTTTAACTAAACTTTCCAGTTCCGTTATTAAAATTTTCTTTGTTTTAGATTCTCCGCGATATTTTCAAGTTTTCTAAGCCTGTGATTGACTCCCGATTTGCTTAATGCCGGAGACAGCATCTTCCCAAGCTCCGATAAGCTCGCATGCGTATTTTCAAGTCTCAGCCGGGCTATCTCCTTAAGAGCCGGCGGAAGATTTTCGAGTCCTATTGCACTGTCTAAGTATTTAATATATTCAACCTGGTTAACCGAAGCATTAACCGTCTTTTCAAGGTTTGCAGTCTCACAGTTGACTATGCGGTTAACCTGGTTCCTCATTTCCTTCATTATCCTGACGTTTTCCATTTCCATAAGAGCATTGTGCGCGCCGATAACATTCAAATAATCGACAATATCCTGTCCCTCTTTAATATATACAATCTCATAGTTCTTTCTTGTAATATGTTTCGGCTTGAGATTGAAAAACTCCATATAACCCATGTATTCTTCCTGGATAAATTTGTTCTGAAAATTCAGTTCGAGATGATATGATTTATCGGGATTTGTCAGCGATCCGACCGACAGAAAACCGCCTCTCAGATAAGAACGGATACAGCACCTGTCTTCTATATCGTATCTTTTATATTGTATGCCTTCCTTATCAGCATCCGGAAAGATTCCGATGCCTTCCAGAAATAACCTTTGCTCAATGTTTCCCAAAAGATTATTAAAATCTATCGTATATACCACGTGTTTTTTTAACCTGGGCGTCTTTTGACCATAAATCTCAGGTCCTGTTTTTACGATATGTTTTATCTGCGTGTATAAATACCTTGATAATGGCCCATGTTCCGTTATAAACGTCAGCGTCTTTTTTCTTTTGGTTTTGCGAAATATAAGGCCTGTCCTCAGTATTGCCGCTATTTCGGCCTTTTTGCAGCACTGCCTGCCGGAATCTACCCTGATTAATTCATCCTTTATATCCGAAGAAAACGACATTACATCTCCCCCTGTGCAGCCCGGTCCCTGGTAGTTATTTAATATATTGCATTTGCGATGTTATATACTTTCAGCATTTTGCGATGTTATAAACTTTGAGTACCGCTGTACAATATATTGCTGGTATGCATTAAAGCTTGTCATTGTATATTGTACAACTGATTAATCTTAAGGTTACATAGCAAAAGCCTTAAATATCAATATTCTTTAATTTACAAGCGGCATATAGTCTTCAACATACGCTCTGAGTATTTCCGATACGCTCCAGGCTTGCGCAAAGCAGCCCCTTGGAACAAGCGGCTCATTTCCGTCAAAGATTTCAGATATGCTGCCAAGGCATGCATCGCGCAGATGATCATGAAACGGAAGAAAAAAAGACTCCAGCATATTTTTAATATTGTGTTTATCTTTATACACGCGTGCATATGCCGTAATAAACCGGCCGAGAAGCCATGCCCATACGGTTCCCTGATGATATGCGCCGTCTCTTGCAAACTGGTCTCCCGCGTAAATCCCCCTGTACTGCGGATCATCCCGGCTTAGAGTTAAAAGGCCCATCGACGTGTAAAGCTGTTCATAAACGGAGTCTACAACACATTTAGCCAGCGCGCCGTCCAAAACCGGAAATGAAAGGCTTACCGCTATTATCTGGTTTGGCCTCATTTTATCGTCTTTTTCCTGGCCGCCCACAACGTCAAACAGACAGTTGCCGCGTTCATTCCAAAACTGTTCGACAAAAGACTTTTTTACCTTGCAGGCAAGATCGCTGTATTCGTCCCCGCTCCCGTCCATCTTTCGCATAATTTCAGCCATGACCATAAGTGCGTTATACCAAAGCGCATTTATTTCAACGGCTTTTCCGTGCCGCGGAGTTACAACCCAGTTCCCGGCTTTCGCGTCCATCCAGGTAAGCTGTGTTTCAGCGTTACCCGCTGAAATAAGATAGTCTTCATCCATCCTTATATTGAACAAAGTTCCGTTTTTGTATCTGTTTATGATGTTAGTCATCGATTTAAGCAGATGTTTATCAATAAAATTAATATCATTTGTGCATTGAAGGTATTTGTAAACGGCCTCAAAATACCATAATGACGCGTCGACGGTATTATAGGCCGGATTTCCCGTTCCATCCGGAAAGACATTCGGCAAAAGGCCGTCTTTTTCATACGATGCAAATGTGTAAAGAATATCGCTGGCATCTTCATACCGGCCTGCTGCAAGGGTCAGGCCCGGCAGCGCAATCATCGTGTCCCTTCCCCAGTCGGTAAACCATGGATATCCCGCTATAACCGATTTAGAATTAGTTGACCTGCGGTACACGATAAATTTATCCGCCGCAGATACAAGCATCCTTAAAAACCGGTCATCGTGAAAATCTTTCAATAACGCATCCTGTCTTTTTATTTCATCATTTATAATTCTATCACCGTCCAGGGAGGTTATCGGGTCATCAATGCTGCAGACAATGGTTATTGTT
>DATCLI010000401.1:0-3812 GCA_036563955.1 Clostridia bacterium
CTTCTTACTTTACCCATAACCGTAAACTGTGCCTTTTCAACGATCTTATACTCGAGCATTTTACCGCCCTCCAATGTTAATTTAATTTTGATTCGCGCAAATGATTTCAGATTTGCGCCCTTAATTTTAGCCGCCGAAGGAGAAATGCCATGAAATTTGGCGAAGGCGCGGGTAAAACTCTCCGGAGAATCATAACCATACTTGATAGCAACATCAACCACCTTGGCGTCTGCTTTGGAAAGTTCTTGCGCCGCCAAACTGAGCCTGCGGTTTCGAATATACTCTCCTACCGTGAAGCCGCAGAGTATACTAAAAATCCTCTGGAAATGAAAGGCCGAAACATATGCTTTTTCAGCAATATCCTCAATTTTCAATTCCTCGGTAAGGTTATTCTCAATATACTCAATGGCATTCTGAATACCCTCGATCCAGCCACTCATACCATTTGCTCCTCTCCGGCTGTGATTTCATTATAATATTCCTTTAAGACCCATGCCCGACTTTTTGTGCCGTCTATTGCAAGTTCACTTGGATTTTCATAATACGGGCAAACATTCTTCTTCACGTAATTATACTCGTCCTGATGGTAAAAGACCTTCTTTCTTCTTATTCCTGATTATAAGAACGGTTGAATGAAACATCAATTTTTTCCATTTAATAAAAAGAGGTTGTCACATTAATGCGACAACCCCTTGACCTTGTAATCATCCTTTTTGCCAGCGTTTTAACTTGGGGAAGTACTCCCGCATCATCTTTCGAGCTTGATCCTCACTCATACCGGAATTTGCGGAAACCATGTGCGGCACACAGACTTCAATCATTTCTTCCATCGAAATGTCTGTTGTAAATTTCCCTTCCATATAACAGTACTTACAATAGTCATCATTCTTGGTTCCGTCCGAATTAGTGCCATACATCTCATCCGTATCTCCCATCGGCATAGCGCAAGATTGACAATACTTTTCTACCATCCTAACGCCTCCTTATCAATTGATACCATTATTATGGAAGATCTAATATGACAACTGCCTGTCATATTTATATATTTTGCAAGAGATTTTCCCAATTCTTAAAATAAACTTACTGATATATGCAGCTCAATCACCTCAACATATCCTGCAAATGACAAAATGCAGCCACACCTATCAATGGTGGAAAGCGGGTTAGGATTAGTATTTTACCGGAACTTATTTTACAGCGTATTCCATACCGAATATCGTAATCAAAGAACTGGACATATAGGCCTACCGTAAGATTGGGCTTTTGTGATCTTTTCTTTTCAATTCTTTATACCAATGTGGTTTTTGGCTGTTTTCTCGTAAAGCGTATGTTCAAGATTTCTGCGTCCCAGCTATTTAAATTATTTATTGACAAATCGGATGCGATTGTATATAATTTAAAAATTAATCGCATGCGATTAAAAAGAGGCAATATATGAAAGAAATACTTCCAAAACTTGGATTTGAGGATAACAGCTGCGGTTTTATGATCCGCCAGCTTCATTTGTTACTTGATAAAAAGGCAAATAAGCACCTGAAAAAGGATAATCTGACCACAGCACAGCTGTCATTTCTTTTTGCGCTTGAGGAAACATTCAACGGGAGTGCCACCCTAAAACAGATGGAAAAAGAGCTCCAGCTTGCGCAATCAACAACCGTTGGACTAGCTTCCCGGCTAAAGGAAAAGGATCTGGTCGATATTTTCGCACATTCCCATGATGCAAGGGTTAAAGTTGTTTCCATAAAGCCTGCCGGAAGAAAACTGACAGAACACGCCCGTGAAGAAATGAACGCGGTCGAGGCGAGACTGCTGCGGAGCCTAACATCAGACGAACAAAAGTACTTTCGCTCGCTTCTGTCAAAAGTATACAAAGATTTTTCTCTTGATAATGAGGAGCACGAGATCAAATGAAATTAAACCGTACTGCAAAATCCAAAGACAACTTTGAAAAACATATGAGCGGCAAGCCGCTCAGCGCTGTTGTAGCAAACGCACTTCCCGCGATAATTGCCATGCTGATGGTGCTCATCTATAATCTTGCGGACACTTTTTTCATTGGCCAGACCCATGATGATCTACAGGTTGCGGCGGTTTCTCTCGCAACACCAGCCTTCCTCCTTTTCATGGCCGTTGGAAACATATTCGGCATCGGCGGCACGGCAGTTATATCCCGCAGCATCGGAGAAAAGGATTTTGACTATGCGAAAAAGATTTGTTCCTTCTGTATGTGGTGCTGTGTAATTTTCGGGGTTTTAATGTCAGCGGTATTTCTGATTTTTATGGACCCCATTCTTAAGCTGCTCGGGGCCAGCTCAGATACCTGGGAATTCACGAAAACCTATCTTATGATTGTAAGCCTATGCGGACCGTTTTCCCTAATTGCAAATTGCTTCTCCAATATACTTCGTGCTGAGGGTCAGGTCACAAAGGCAATGGTCGGACAGGTGGCAGGCAATCTTCTGAATGTTATTCTTGACCCGATCATGATACTGAGTTTCAAATGGAATATTGCTGGTGCCGCAATTGCTACCGTCATAGGAAACATCGCGGCCGCTGTTTACTATATTATGTTTTACATGAGGGGTGAGTCAACCTTAAGCATATCGCCGAAGTATTTCTCAATAAAGAAGAAGATATCTTATTCCGTGCTTGTAATCGGAATTCCTGCATCGCTTGCATCACTTCTTATGAGCATTTCCCAAATTATCATGAACAGCCTTATGGCATCCTACAGTGATATGGCTTTAGCAGGTATAGGCGTTGCTATGAAGGCAACCATGATAACCGGCATGATTTCTCTCGGACTCGGCCAGGGAATGCAGCCGTTATTCGGGTATTGTATCGGAGCAAAGCGCGAAGATAAGTACAAGCAGTTCTTCAGAATCTCTGTTATTCTTAGTTTTGCGGTAAGCCTTTTCATGACTGCGATTTGCTTTATATTCACAAGACCAATTGTCAGCGCATTCCTGACGGATTCAGAGTCGATGGCTTACGGAATCAAATTTGTCCGTATTCTTCTTTCCACCAGTGCACTGATTGGGCTGTATTTTATAATAATAAACGCACTGCAGGCACGCGGGCTGGCTACGCCGTCTCTGATTGTTAATCTGTCAAGACAGGGTCTGATCTATATACCGGTTTTATTCATGCTAAACTATCTTGCTGGGGTTTACGGCCTGGTTTGGGCGCAGCCGGTTACGGATGTAACCTCCACAATCCTTGCAGTCTTTTTGTACACAAGAGCGGCATCAGCTAAATAGTCATCATAACACCATAGAAACAGACACCCCGCAGTTCATTACGAGCTGCGGGTTTACTAATGTTTCTTCTAGTTACTGACACTCTGCTGATAACAGGCCAGACAAAATGAATTCATGTTGCCTGCTTAACCAAAACTGGCTTCCTCCTTTGAAACATGGCATCGATCTTATCGGCCAACCCGGCATCCATTTCTCTTACTTGGCTGAGATATGACTCAACATTCTCAAATTTGCTTAACGGTTGACCGAGGAGAATCGTTTCCATCTGATTTCTGATGAGGTGCGCATTGGTTAAGCTCTTTTCATCTTGAACCGTGCTGAGCAACCAAAGGGTATCCACCAGGCAATCCAAGACTTTCTCTTCCGCGAAAGGCTTTTCCCCATGGTTGGTCGCAGGCGCCCCTGTTCCAGCCTGCCACGCTTGGTCGGCCAAGGCCGACTGGACGATCTCTTTTGACTCCCCCACCGCACACTGGTTTCCCTGGCAGACACAACAATACTCCAGCCCCAAGCAGATCCTGTCCAGATCTTCTTTCAGATGGAGATAATAAT
>DATCLI010000402.1:0-2646 GCA_036563955.1 Clostridia bacterium
TATATGAACATCGCTTGCCTCGGAATTAACCGCCATATTCAATATCTGGTTGGCCAGCATAACCGCGGGCTTGTCATCTTCAGGCATTTCTTCGGTAAGATCTATTTCTTCAACGTAATCATCTTCATGCTCAATATCCGAGCTGTCTCTTACATATTTTTTAATGGCTGCGGTAAGTTCCTTGTCGGGAACAACGACCGGCTGTATATCATATCCGGTTAGAATTCTTAAATCGTCAATCGCTATTATATCGTCCGGGTTCATAAAAGCGACAAGCAGTCTGCCGCCATCAAATCCTATTGCCAAAGCCTGGTATTTTACCGCTGTTTCAGGCGGTATTAAATTCATTGCGTTTATGTCAATAACATATTTGTTCAGGGAATAATAAACCGACCCTGATTTTTTCGCCATTGCGTCGGCAATATCTTCCTCGGTGCAGAAGCCCATATCAACAAGGATCTGCCCCAGCTTTCCCTTCTTCCCCTTCTCACCAATCAGTTTCTGTTGTTTCAATGCCTTCTCAAGCTGCTCGGGTGTTATTTTCCCAAGCTTTATTAATTGATTGCCCAAGAATCTGCTTTTTCCCTGTAACAAAAACACACCTTCTTATATGTTTTATGGCATTTGCGCTTTTTTATACTTTAAGTTCCGCTGTATAATATATTGCCGGTACGCATTAAAGCTTTATTGTACAGCGGATTTTTATTAATGTTACTATCGCAAAAGCCTTGTTTTAATTTATATTATCGATAATATAAAGCCGTTATTTGGAATAAAATGCATTTGCTAGGATGTCAACTTCAAGCATTCCGTCATTAACGCGTAAATCGAGCTCATTAATGCGTATAAGCCTGCTGCCGTACATTATTTCCGACAGTAAATCCTTAAATTCCGGATACGATCCGCTAAAAGAAATATCAAGCGGCATCGAAACAAGCTCACCTTCTTCGGAACGCTTTTCAAATCTAATCATAACCATAGGTATTCCGCAGTCATCGGCGCTTTTTTGCAGGTTCATTAACACCATTCCCTCATAAGGTTGTTTGGGAATGAGCGTGCTTATTTCGTCATGCTGCTTTCTCAGGAATTGTTCATTGGTTTTCAGTTCTTTTAACTGGGCAATCAGCGTCCTTCGCTGTGAAATTTCACGCTGAACGGCGCTGATTTCGGAGCTAAGGGCATTGATATGGGCAGCCTGCCTTATCGCCAAATACACGAATAATACAAAAATTATGGAAAACAATACAATCAAAACAACCATAATGCTGTTATTCCTGCTCATACGGCACCTCCCTGAATAATTTGAAAGGTTCATTCCGTATAATGCCGACGTTAAGCTCAAATTCTATTCCGTTACCGCCCGAAGCCGTTTCGGATCTTGAGTAGTTCAAACTAATGTCGGAGCATGACCCGGAATTATTTAAAACTCCCATCCACCCCGCAACCGCACCGTGATCTTCCGCCGTACCGCGGATGCTTAAAATGGCAGTATTTCCAGAATAGCTCGCGCTCAATACGTTAACCCTGATGCTATCAGGTATACCGGCAGTTATAAAACCAAATACTTCAAGCCAGTCGGGCTGCCCGTTAACTGCTTTTTCAACCAAATTGCCGAGCTTCTTAACATTATCGGAAAGCTCCTTCAATGGAAGCAAAGCGTCAATATCCGACTGGAGGAGTTCATTTTCAGCTTTTATTGCTTTCAATTCCGTCTCGGGCATGACGGTTAATACGCTCGCAATAACGAATATGAAAACCGCAATACCTGCCGCGATTCCCATAACAACAACGGATATTTCAAGTATTCTGCCTGACCTTTTGCGGTTTTTATATTCATACGGTAAAAGGCTGATATGTTTCAAAGTGCTACACCTCCAGTCCACGGATTGCCAGGCTTGCGCAGATGGTAAAATCGGCTGCCGACCATAAGCCCGCACCAAGCCGGCTCAGGTTTATGCCCAGATCGGAAGGAAATACCGTTTTGACATTGGTTTCGGTTAAATCCATGAGTTTTTCCGAAATATATTTTACTTTCGCAAGGCTTCCGGTCAGTATGATGTTGTTAAAAACTGCATCCGGGTTTTGATTGTTATAATATATAACCGAAGAGTGGATTTCTCCCGCAAGAAGATCGCAAATTTCGTCCATTACATCCGCTCCCTTGCCAAAACTTACGTAGGAAGCATCGCGGGCGGTTATTTCTTTTATATGGGGCGCTAAATCCGGCGGATAGTTGAATGTTCTAGCTATCCCCGGCTCATTTTTATTCATTATTACAATATTGACAAAATCATTTGTGAGGTTAAGGACAGCAACGGGCAAACCCCTGATTTCTTCCGGCAGAATGCGTGAAACAGACAGCATTGACACCCCGATATCAAGTATCTTAAGGCGTGCTGCCTGAAGCGAAGCAATATAATCAAAAAGCATCTTTTTTTTACCGGCTACAAGGAGAACCTTAAAAAATGTCCCCTCACTATTTACTGTTTCACCGATTACCGAATAATCAAGTTCAACCTCGTCAAGCGGTATTGGAATATATTCCTGCGACTGGAACCGGATTATACCGTCCAGTTTCTCTTCAGACACTTTCGGATATTCGGCGAAGCGCACAATCACATCTTGATTGTTTACACCAAGGATAAC
>DATCLI010000403.1:0-3523 GCA_036563955.1 Clostridia bacterium
GCGCTATCAACATTGTAAACTTTTTTCAAAATGGTGTCAAGAAACGGACATATCTTTTGACCTGACCGATAAGACCTGGTTACTGTCCAGGTTTCACTTCCCGAACTGTTGTATAATAATTTTTAAGAAGAACCATTGTACAATAAAAAGGAAACTTTAACGGAATCCAGCTTTGGGTTATATGTCAAAGCGAGGATAAGCAGGCCGAAATCTCTGCAGCCTTTACCGTGTTTTTCATAAGCATTGCAATTGTCATCGGTCCTACACCGCCCGGAACCGGCGTTATATACGAGGCAACACCCTTTGCCTCCTCGAAGTCTACATCACCGCATAACTTACTGTTTTCCATCCGGTTTGTCCCGACATCAATCACAACCGCTCCGGGTTTAATAAAATCGGCTTTTATCAGTTTAGGCTTTCCAACGGCCACAACAAGGACATCCGCTCTTTTGCACACGGTTTTCAGGTCCCTTGTCCTCGAATGGCAAATCGTAACTGTCGCATGCTCATGCAGAAGCAGCATGGCCATTGGTTTTCCAACTATATTGCTTCGCCCGACAACTATGCATTCGCTGCCTTTCAAATCAATGTCCGTTCGGTGTATCATCTCTATTACTCCGGCTGGTGTGCACGGCAGAAACCTGTAATTTCCTATCATAATTTTTCCGACGTTTACCGGATGGAACGCATCCACATCCTTGCCAGGATCAATTCCCAATAACACCTTTTCCTCGTTGATATGCGGCGGGAGGGGAAGCTGAACAAGTATTCCATGTACATTTACGTCGCAGTTCAATGTTTTTATAAGCTCTATAATTTCTTCTTCGCTTGTTTCCGCCGGCAGCGCATATTCAAAAGAACGAATTCCGATTTCATCGCACGCTTTCTTTTTGTTGTTCACATATATGCGTGATGCAGGATCATCGCCGGCAATAACAACCGCAAGTCCAGGCTGAACTCCAATCTCCTTAAGTTTTTCAACGTCATTTTTCAAACCAAGTCTTATTTCAGAAGCAATGTCTCGTCCGCTTAATATTTTGGCTTCCATTTCAAATTCTCCTGTCATTTTGCTTAAAGGCTTATTGAACAAAGCGCAAAATCATCTGAACGTGAATTATTCTACGGCACATTGCCGGAATTGTCAAGATATACCGCATATACGATTTACCGTACGGCGGATAGATATTCCAAACAAAAGCGGCTGCTGCTATAAGGGCTTTTCCATGTTTCCGCTTTCGGCAGGTCCATTTTCGGGTTGCCTATTCGTGTTACGGTATTAAACCATTCGCCGTTCTGATGATCAACAATATATTTGTCGATAAATTCCCATGTCTTTAATATGGCATCGGAATATTTTTTATCGCCCGAAAACATATATGCGTTCAAAAAGCCGGACGCGGCCTCTGCCTGCGCCCACCAGTTTTTATCAAAGTCAATATTGTGCGGCGACGATCTTTGATTATATATACCGCCCAAAACCTCATCATACCCTTGATCATAAACGGCTTCGGCCATTTTCAGCGAAACATTCCCGGCCAAATCCATCAATTCCTCGTCGTCCGATATCCCGGCAGCTTTATATATAAGCCGGCTCGCGGCAATGCTTTGGCCGAAAGAAACAATATCTGAAACCTGTTCCCAGTTTCCTGTGAAAAACAGCTTTAATTGCCCGCTGCATTCGTCATACATTTTTTCAATTATTAAACGCACGAGCCCGGTGAGCTTTTCTTTCGGCAAGGAGCCGGGATAAGCCCCGTACAGGTTTATACAGGCGTCAAGAATATGTAAATGCGTATTAGCGCTCTTTACCGCCTTCAAATCCTTTGAACACAGCTTCATATCGTCGATAGTTTTCCAGTCTTCCGAGAATGCGCTGAAATAGCCGCCGTATGTATTATCAAAGCTGTTTTTTTCAATTATTTCGTACAGATCAACAGCCATTGAAACGCTCTCATTGTTTCCGGTCGCCCTGTAAAACTCCGACAGTCCGTTTATGCCTGAAGCAATAGCATAAATCTTTTTTCTCCTGTCTGCAGGACAGCCTTTATAATCGACAGTAAAATACAACCCTCCGTATGTATTATCATAAAACGCATCCTTCAGGAAACGGTAAGCATGCTCCGCCGTTTTCAGATAGTTTTCATCATTTAAGGCCGAATACGCGGCAGAAAATGTCCATAGTACATGCGAATTGAGAATGCAGCTTTTATCCGCTGTTTTTTCAATACTCAAATCATTGGCCGCACAGCCGTAAAATCCGCCGAATTCGCTGTCAACCATATGCTTTTCCCAAAAAGGCAGTATGTTTTCCACGAGTTCCTTATGTATTCTGTTTCTTATTGTTGACAGTTCCTGCAAAGACAAGCACCTCCGCTTTTATATCCATTGCTTTTGAATCACGAAGCCACAAGCGAGCGATAACCCGGGTGCCGGTATAGTGTTTTAAAATCCTGATCTTCTTTAACCCGGGCAGCAAATGAAGGATCCAATTCCAAAACTTTTTTCAGCAGATCAACCGCGATATCCTTTTCGCCCATATGCGTATATACCTTTGACAATCCGTACATCAATTCGGTATCGTCAGGGTAATTCGACATCCCTGCCTTGCATATTCTGATCGCTTTTGCATAATCCCTTTTTTTCAGCAGCACAGCCGAATAATGGTAATACAGCATCGGATCGGTACGGTTCAGATCATACGCCCTTTCGAAATAAGTTATCGCGTCCTCGAGCCTTCTCGACATTTCCAAAACGATTCCAAGGTTAAAATGAAGCTGGTATGATTTATTAAAAACATGTATCCCTTTCTCAAATACCTGCACAGATTCCCTGTAGCGTTTTATCTGCCCAAGCAGAACTCCGAGATAGTTAAATGCGTCTTCCAAAGGCTCGTCGCATTGTATCGACTTATATAAAACCTCAACTGCTTTTTCCCTTCTTCCGACTTCATCAAGCAGTGTTCCATAATAATAAAGAAGAGTAGTGTTCGTTCGGTTTTGCTCTATGCCCGCTTCATAAGTCCTTATAGCATCTTCGTTATTCCCAAGAGATCTCTGGGCAAGGGCAAGATGGTAATAGTGTGAAGCTTCGGCAGGCTCCATCTCAATAAGAGTACTAAAGCATTCAACAGCCTTGTCATAAATTTTTTCCTTTATAGCTGCTTTTCCGCGCCATTTTAATGCTTCGATTTGTTTTTCATCCGTTTTAACCGCCTCATCCAATACCTCAATAGCCTTTTTAGTATCACCCTTTTTGTAATAAATAGCTCCAAGGACAATGCGCATATCGCTGTCCCTGACGTCCATCCTTCCCTTTTCGAGGTATTCGATCGCTTTATCGTTCATTCCTATTTTAAGGTAAGCCCTCGCAATATTTTTATATGCCACGGTCAGATCCGGTTTCTTTTCCAATACTTTTTTGAAATGGCGGATGGAATGCTCATATTTCTCCATATAATAAAGCGAATAGCCGATATCGAACTCAATCATAAGATCCATATCCTCGGGCAGATAATGCTTATGGC
>DATCLI010000404.1:0-14070 GCA_036563955.1 Clostridia bacterium
GATATATATCTGCGGGTTAGGGTTGTACGAGTTATTTGTAAACGGAGAAAAAACGGGAGACGAATACCTTTCGCCCGGACTCGTCGCTTATGATAAATGGATTCCGTACCAGACTTATGATATAACGGATCAAATAAAAAACGGAACAAACCGCATTGAAGTGATGCTCGGAAACGGCTGGTACAAAGGGCGTTACGGCCTTGACAGAAAAAATACTTTCCGCTACGGCGACAGGTTCGCGTTAATATGTGAAATAAGGCTCACGTATGAAGACGGCAGCGAAGATATTTTTACCACGGATGAAGCCTCATGGAAATCAAGAAAATCATCCGTTATCGACAGCAGTATTTTTGACGGTGAAGTCTATGACGATACATTCCGTGATGATACGATTTATCCAGTGACAGTCCTTGATTTGGACATAAATAAGCTTGAACCGAGAAGAAGTCCCGGCATAAAAATTAAGGAAAGGATTACCCCTGTTGAAATTATACACACGCCTTCGGGCGAAACAGTTGTTGACATGGGCCAGAACATGGTAGGCTGGCTTGAGTTCAGGAACAGCGCGGGAAAGAATTCGGAAATATTTATCCAATTCGGTGAAGTGCTTCAGGACGGAAATTTTTACAGGGATAACCTTCGCACCGCAAAATGCGAGTTCAGGTATATTTCGGACGGATCATCAAAATGGGTGCGTCCCCATTTCACCTTTTACGGATTCCGGTATGCGAAGATTACCGGCTGGGAAGGAGAAATTAAACCGGATGATTTCAGAGGTCTCGTGTTATACTCCGATCTGGAACAGACGGGCAGCATAACAACGGATAATCCTCTTGTTAACAGGTTATTTTTAAATGCGCTTTGGGGCCAAAAAGGCAATTACCTCGATGTTCCGACAGACTGCCCACAGCGTGATGAACGAATGGGCTGGACGGGCGACGCCCAGGTGTTTTCAGGAACAGCGGCATTTAACATGGATGTATACGTCTTTTTTGATAAATACCTTTATGATCTTATGCAGGAACAGAAAACCCGCGGCGGTAATGTTCCCGTTGTAGTTCCCGCCCATGATGTAAAACAGAACGGCGCCTGCGCGTGGGGCGACGCGTCGGTGATAATTCCGTGGAATATGTACCTGTATTACGGCGATGTCGCGATACTGGAACAGCAGTATGACAGCATGAAAGCCTGGGTTGACTATATCATAAGCCGTGATCAGGCTTCAGGCGGCAAAAGGCTATGGATAAACGACTTTCATTACGGCGACTGGCTCTCGCTTGACGTCGAAGACCCGATGAATCGTTTCGGCGGAACGGAGCATAGTTTTCTGGCGAGCGCATTTTATGCCTACTCATCCGGTATTGTCGCAAAAGCTGCAAGGATATTGAGCAGGGAAGCTGATGCCCGCTATTACGGCAGTGTTTCCGAGGAAGTAAAACGTGCGATTGTCAGGGAGTATTTCACTCCTGCGGGCCGTCTTGCGATAAACACGCAGACTGCCTATGTAGTTTCGCTTTATATGGATTTGGTTCCTGATGAATGGAAAGAGCGGACCGCGTATGAGCTAAGGCTTAAACTAAAGCAAAGCAATTACCATCTGCGCACCGGGTTTATAGGGACGCCTTACCTGTGCAGGGTTTTATCCAAATACGGAAGCAATGACATTGCGTACAGGCTTCTTTTGAATACGGATTACCCGAGCTGGCTGTACCCTATAACTATGGGAGCCACAACAATATGGGAAAGGTGGAACTCAATTCTCCCCGACGGGAAAATAAGCGATACGGGCATGAATTCTTTAAATCACTATGCTTACGGTTCAATCGTCGAGTGGATGTATAAAAATGCGGCAGGTATCCAGCCTCTTGAGGATTCACCCGGGTTTAGAAGGTTTATGCTTGCTCCTCAGCCAAATTATCTGCTTAAGTCACTGCATGCAGAATATATTTCACCGGCGGGTAAAATCGTAAGCAAATGGACTGTGCACAATGACGGCTCATTGACATTCAATTTTACCGTACCGTTCAACTGCACAGCACAGCTAATCCTGCCTGATCACGAAAGCGAAGAAATCCGCGAGCTGGAAAGCGGCGAATACACGTTTACGTATATGCCTGTAAAACCATATAAAAAAGTACTCGGAATAGATTCACCGATAAGCGAGATTTACAAAAACCGTGATGCAGCAGCGGTTTTGGAATCATACCTGCCCGATATGACCCGGTGGATGCTGTTTGAAATGTTCGCCGGCGAACGCAGCATAAAGGATTTTATTATGCAGGACTTTTTGACAATCAGTGAAGAGAAACTGAAGGAATTGGATGAAAAACTTGGTGAGTGCAAGTATGACTGAGAATTCATATTATAATCTGATTACGCAGTACATTGACCAAAATGTTGAAAGAGTATTCAAGTCTCCGGGAAAACATTTCAGATACCCTTTTATAGATCCCGGCTCGATTTATGACGGCAACCTGTGGGACTGGGATTCGTTCTGGACGGTATATGCGCTTATCAGTTATGGAAAGACGCTGAATGACGACGGCAGTTTTTCAAACCGGTTAACCGACGGTGCGATGGGCAATGTTCTAAACTTCCTGTCTTTTCAGCTTGATGACGGCTACATTCCAATGATGGTAAGCGGCAGCCCGCATGACGACGGTATACCCTATCTTATCCGCAAGCACAGGGAAGGCGTCATATTAAACATGCATAAGCCTTTTTTATGCCAGCAGTGCTGCCTTGTCAGCGCACTTACCGGTTCATTCTCCTGGCTGCAGGGTAATATATGGCGCCTGGAACGGTATTTTAACTGCTATGACAATTTTTACTTTAATAAAAAGTGCGGGCTGTATGTTTGGGCAGATGACGTAATGATAGGAATGGACAACGACCCGGCATGCTTCGGGCGCCCGCGTTTCTCTACCGCGAGTATGTTTTTGAACGCCTTTATGGTGATGGAACTTCGTTCGATGTCAAAGCTGCTTGCCTCTTTAGACAAGCATGAACGCTCAAAATACTACATCGAAAAAGCAGCCGCCTTAACGGAAGCCATACAGCGGGAGTGTTACGATCCAAAAGACCGGTTTTTTTATTCCGTCGATGTTGACATTAAAACCAGAAGTTACGACTGGTTCCACAGGGGATTGGGTGTGTTTTGGAATGCGCTTCCTATCAAGATTCAGACCTGGACCGGTTTTCTTTCAATGTACTCTGAAATTGCAACGGAAGAACAGGCGGAAGACCTCGTAAAGCTGCATATTACAAACAAAAACACATTCAGTTCCGGCTTTGGAATACGCTCTCTTGCCCGGGATGAAAAGATGTATAATCTAAGCGCTACGAACAACCCGTCAAACTGGCTGGGTCCTATATGGCTTGTAGTTAATTACGTTGTTTTCCGCGGTCTTTTAAACTACGGGTATCAAAAAGAGGCACTTTCATTATGTGAAAAAACCCTGCTGCTTCTTGGAGAAGACTTGAAAAAAACCGGTACGCTGCACGAATATTATAACCCCGAAACAGGCGAGCCTGTGATGAATCCTGGTTTTTTAAACTGGAATATGCTTGCGGTAAACATGGTAATGGAATTGAACGGCGAACCTCCTGTTTATAAACACCTGTAACAGGCGCCAGTTACAGCCGTTTATGCCTTTGCGATTATTGCATTCAAATAATTAAAATGGTAAAATAAGATGAATTATTATGCATAAATGAACCGATTATAAGGCTTTTGCGATGTAACCTTAATATAAATCAGCTGTACATTATATAATGACAAGCTTTAATGCATTCCAGCAATATATTGTACAGCGGTACTCAAGGTATATAACATCGCAAAATGCTAAAAGTATATAACATCGCAAATGCCATGATTATGGGTGCCCGTCGCTCGTAAAGGCGGTGAGCATTTTTTTATCATTGTTATAAATATTAACAAACGATATTAATACTACCGAATATTATACAATAAGGAAGGGTGTCTTTTTTGGCTGTTACAATTAATGAGATCGCGCGTAAAGCAAATGTGTCCTCCGCAACGGTTTCGATGGTCTTGAACAATAAACCCGGCATTAGTCTGGCTACAAGGGAAAAAGTGTTAAAAATTGTTGAAGAATACGGTTATTCGCTTCCCCAGCTTAAAAAGAATAATATCAAAAACAAAGGGAAGCTTCAGCTTGCCATTTATAAAAAACATTCTAAGGTTGTCGGCGATACTCCATTTTTCCAGGCTCTTATTGAGGGTATTGAGTCGAAAGCAAGGCATAATTCTTACCAGCTTACATTTAAATATCTTTCGGATAATTCACACATAGACGCTATTGTTTCAGACATAAAGGAAAATTATATTGACGGCATGATACTGCTTGGCACGGAAATGGAAGAAAGCGACTTTGAAAAATTTACGTCAATTGACATTCCTGTTCTTTTGCTTGACAGCTATTTTTTAAACATTAACTCAAATTATGTTGTAATTGACAATATCAGCGGTGTTTACAAGGCCACAAAACACCTTCTGGATCATGGACACAGGAAAATCGGTTATTTGAAAAGCTCCGTTACTATTCAGAACTTTAAGGAAAGATATGAAGGATATACGAAAGCGCTGTTTGAAGCCGGACTGACGCCCGATCCCTCTTTTACGATACGCCTGCTGTCAACAATGGACGGCGCGTACGAGGATATGAAGCGGGTTCTTTCCGGAAAATTGCGTTTACCGACAGCTTTTGTCGCCGACAATGATATTATTGCCTTCGGCGCAATTAAAGCTCTTAAGGAAAGCGGCATTAAAATTCCCGATGACGTATCCATTGTTGGTTTCGATGATATGCCATTCTGTACTATAATTGAGCCGAAACTCACAACCATTAATGTCGACAAGAATGCTTTGGGGCAGTTGGCAGTTGAAAGTCTGATCCGGATGATCGACGAGAACAAAAAAATCTTTTTCAAAACAGCCCTTGGCGTAACGCTTGTACAGCGTGACAGTGTTAAAACTTTGAAATAGTTCCTGTTTAAACAAATATTATTTTATGGTTAACAATCAATATGCTTTGATTCCGCTTTATGTTGGTATAATATTATTAGAAACAGTTAATTAATACAAGACAGGGTTACCCAATATATCCGGCGGAGCAAGGCATATTTTTTATTTCATCGAAGGCGAAGTAATTGGTTTATCCCTTACCTGCAGCGGCAGAGTCACGATATTTTAACTAAAAACTTTTTTTGGGGGGGGGCGGTTTCTTGGAAGAGATTATTTTTCGCGATCAAACATTAGCTATAATAAAAAAACCCGACGGTTTTTATATTGAGACATTCGACAAGGGAAAAGCTCCTCTGTATATCGACTCCCTTTTTGAACGGTTCCCGCATATCCAGGTTACCAATTATTCCGCTGTGGTTAACGCGTTGAAAAACGCCCCCTGTGCACCCGTGCAATTCGGTATCGAGAAGGAGCGTATTTCCGTTGACATTTCGAGTGACGGCCTTGAGGCCAGGATAACTCTGAATTTGCCTGCGGAAGAATTATCGATGGACAAAAGAGAAAAACTGGTTATTGAAATATTGAACACTCTTAAAGTCACAGGTGTAAGTTATGGTATTACCCTTGAGAATCTGCGCGGAGCATTGGAGCCGGGTAAACCAATTGTAATTGCCCGCGGTATTCCGCCGATAAACGGCAAAAATTCAATTGTTAAAATGTATGAGGTAACCGACCCAAAACCTAAAATTGTTGAAAACGGAAGCGTTAATTTTTACGATTTGGATCTTATACATCAGGTTAAAGCAGGTGATTGGCTTGGTGAACGGATAAACCCTACGCAGGGAGTGCCGGGTAAAAGCGTGTTTGGTACTGAAATTAAGCCTCTTGCCGGCGAGTTTTTGTCTCTGTCGTATGACCGGAATTCGGTTGAAATGGTGCGGGAAGAAGACAAAGACGTGCTATATTCACTTAAAACGGGAGCAGTGCATTATATAGGTGATACTATAGCTGTTTACGACGTATTGGAGATTAACGGCGATATAGACTTTAATACCGGAAATATCGATTTCAGCGGCTATGTTAAAATCAGAGGGAGCGTTGATGAAAACTTTACCGTAAAAGCTGAAAAAGATATAGAAATAATGGGTGAATACGGAATCGGCGGAGTAGACACAATTGAAAGCACCGAAGGCAGCATTTATATAAGAGGTGGTATTGCAGGACAGAACCGGGCAAAAATAATATGCAGGAAAAACCTGTATGTAAAATACCTGTCTGATGTGGACGTAGAATGCGGCGGCAGCGTGTATGTCGGTTTTTACGTGAGAAATTCAAATATTAAAGCAAAGCAGGTTATCGTTGATTCCCCGCGCGGGCAGATAGTGGGTGGGCTTGTTGAAACCGATATTTGCGTGGAATGCGCCGATATCGGAAATCGCATGGAAACGAGGACTGTAATTGTAGTTCACGGTTTTAACCGTAATCAGATGTTATTAAGGCTTGAAGAACTAAAAAACATCATAGATGAGAATAAGAAAGATCTTTTAAAGCTAAAGGCCGCGATAGAAAAATCAAGGGACGAAAATTCAAAAAATGAAAACGGCTTAATGCAAAAAACGCTCCAGGCTCTGCGCGCTGTCCAGGAAGATATAAGAAATTTTGAGCGGGAAAGGCTCAGTATTACGAATTTTATCCGTACTCCCGGCGAAGGCGCGGTTATAGTAAGAAGGCGGATATACCCAAGAGTCAAATTGGTTATACAGAATATTACGCATGAGACTATCGAAGAAGCCGTGGCGCCGACATATATTGTAAAAGAAGGATCAGTCGTTCAAATTTAATATCCTGTGCAGTATGGCTGCGATTTCAGCTCTTGCAGCCAAACCTTTCGGTCTGATATACCCATTGCTCCCCTCAATATAGCCGGACTTTATCATCGAAGCAACTGCAGCCCTTGCATACCCGCTTATTTCGCCCTCGTCTTTGTACTGTCTTAAAATATCCTCGCTTGAGAGCTCAAATTTATACCCTGATACGGCTATTGCCCTTAACAGAATAACCAACATTTCCTCGCGTACAATATTTTCATCGGGATAAAAGTACTTGCCGTCCCCGGGCATTAATCCAAGTTTTTTTGCTATCCCGGCTTCATCGCGATAGTAAGCATCGCCGGGAACATCGATAAAATTAGTTGTCCATTCTGCATCAAGGCCGAAAGCCCTGACAACCATAATAATGAAATCTTTGCGCTTTGTGTTATCGGAAGGAAAGAACATGCCGTTTCCATTCCCGAGTATAATTTTCCTTTCGTACAATTCGTCGATAGCATCCACCGCCCAGGAATATTCAGAGCCGACATCCTGAAAATACACCGACTGCCCCGCGGCAATAATACATCCTTTACTCTCATTATGCAAACGATCCAGCGCGGTTATCATATATTTTACCTTTTCCGGGTTTTTTACCTTTCTGTCAATATACTCGGCGGTCTGTCCGTGTTTTTTTCTTACCAATGCTATGAGATTTTTTGCGATAATGTTTGAGTTATGCATTATTGCTTCATCCTTGCCGAAACGGTAAACAGCGTAATAACAGGTGTCCGGATCATTGTCCGCCCATGTTAATTTTGTACCGTCGGAAACAGCTTCAACCTTTCCCCATTCAGGCATATCCGGAGCTCTGCCGCCTTTCCACGGCATAACAGGGATCAGCGCCTTTGTCGACCACAGGTCGTTTTTAATTGCGGCGGCGACCTGCTGTTTTCCCGAATCGGTAAAATTTTTCGCCCTGAAAAGAATGCTTCCCATAATCCTGGGCTGGGCGACATTATATTTTAACTGATTTGAAAACTCCTTCAGCGCGTTGCTGCCTTTAAAATACTGATCACTGTCGTCATTTATTTTATAAAGCGCCTGCCCGATATACAGGTGCACGTTTTTACCCTTTACAACATCTGCCCACCATGAGGTAAGCTCACCGTAAGACGCGTTCGGATTCGCAAATGTAAAATAGACCTGCGGCGCAATATAATCAATAAGCTCCTCTTCAACCCACCTCTTTGTGTCCGCAAAGGCGCTGTCGTAATTTGTAGTGCTTGAACGCGTATTCGATCCGTCCGGATACCCGTCTTTTTTATTAGCCCATATCCCAATAGGACTGATTCCGAATTTTACCCATTTTTTCGCAGCGCGGATTTTCCCCGACAGCTCCTTTATCAGCACGTATGTATTATTTCTTCTCCAGTCTTTTATATCTGAAAATCCGTCCGGGTTATATTTCATGTAAGTCTGCCTGTCATCGAGTTCTCCGAAAGTTCGCTCGTAATAAAAATAATCGTCGAAATGGATACCGTCTATATCATACCTTTCAACAATTTCCATCACTCTGTCCATCACCCATTTTCGCGCTTCGGGGATTCCGGGATCGACAACATACCTGCTCATCGCTTTTCTTATCCATTCAGGATGCTCTTTATACACGCTTTTCGGTATATTCAGCGATGACGTGGTATTCGTATCGGTATACATTGATACGCGGTACGGATTTACCCACGCATGAAGCTCCATATTCCTTTTATGGGCTTCTTCTATGACAAATTCGAGCGGATCAAAACCGGGGTCCTGACCGAACGTGCCTGTCAAATACCGTGACCATGGAACCAGATCGGATTTATAAAGGGCATCTCCTTCAGGACTCACCTGGAAAAATATCGCGTTTATATTCATCCCGGCGGCCATATCAAGCAGCGAGATCAATTCCTCCCTGCTCTTTAGTATGCGTTCGTTACTGTCTTCAATTTCCGCTGTTCCCTTCGAAGGCCAGTCCAGATTAAGCACGGTGGATATCCACATCCCCCTGAGATGCCTTTTTGAGATAAGCATCTCGGCAGGTATGTAATGTTCATAAGGCTCCCACGGCGAAGCGCTTGCATTAAGTGATAATAGTACGATAACTGCCGCCAGAAATAATAACATCAGCCGCTTTTTCATAAGTACCCCCGGTATTTTGCATAAATATTCGGGCAACACATACCCCATCCAAGAAAAAGAAATGACATGCCAATAACGGATAACAATTTGTCGGTTATTGACATAATAAATTATACCATATGGGCTGCTATTAACAAACGGATTTAAATTAACAATTTTTTTACAATATTCCTGGTTGTTAAAACAGCCCTGATGTTGGTAAATAATAGATGTGCTGAGTATATTAATAATTTGGAGTGTTATAAAATGCAGATTAAGGACATAATGAAAAAAAAGTTTTTATCCGTCAAAGAAAACGATTTGATCGAAAAAGTGTTGGATATGATGCGCAAATCAAAAGTAAACAGCGTACCCGTTGTGAACGGTGACGGTCGTTTGGTCGGCATTGTCGTTAAAGCGGATATATTTCGTTTTATGATACAGCCTGGCCATTACGATTCCTGCCCCGTCGATTGGGTAATGTCCAAAAACGTGGTAACAATAAGTCCTGACTGCAGTATAAAGGAAGCTGCGAAAAAGCTTTTGGACAACCATATCGCAGCAATGCCCGTACTGGAAAACAACAAGCTTATTGGTATGATTACTATTGAAGAATTGCTCACGTATTATATGGAGAATGACAACTCTTAAAAGCTTTGTTACTTTTCTTCGGAAGACGGTGTGCCTTCCGGCTTTATTTCGTCTCCCCCATTTGTTTCCGTTCCTTCCTGTTCGGTATCGACAGTGGAAATTGATGTAATAACCCATTGATCAAACCGCGCGCTGTATGTATATAAAAACCGCAGCACATTTTGTCCCTGCTTCAAATACTTTTGATTTGCGCCTTCCGACAGTTCAACATTCACACGGACTAAAGCCTGCATTTCCCAATCCGGCGTATCGGAAGGAGTTACTTCGATTACAGGCTGCGTCTGTTCTTCTCCGTCAATAACAGGTTTAATTTTTGCAACATTTTTTTCAAAGTACTCGGAAAACGTTTTAATCGACCATACTTCATCCCAAAACCTGCAGTTTGAATCGCTTTTCAGGAAGGCTCCGGGATAATTTTTTTCAGCAACGGCATGTATCCATTCAATTGTTGCGTTCTGAACAGGCGCGGTATTTATATGCGTTTTCAAAGCGGAAATGAACTGTAATTTGTCATTAAGTTCTGTTTGTAAAGTTTGAATTTTTGCTTCCAGTTCTTCTGTTTTTTCGTTTCCTGCATTTATCTGGTTGTCCAGCTCTTCAATTTGTTTCTCCAACCTGCTTTTGTCTTCGTTAAGGGTCATATTGATGCGGCTCAGCGCGTCAATGCTTGCCTGGTTGGATTCCCGCAGCGTAACAAGGCTTTCCCTGTCCCATAAAAGATAGTTCAGCGCAATAAAAACAAAGATAATCAGCAGTGAAGTAACAATTACAACAAAACGTTTCATTACCTATCCCTCCTAACAAGAGAGGCGAATATTAAAGAGCCTGCAGGCATTTTCCGTTGTTGCTTGCGCAACCTGTTCAAATTCCATATTCCTTATTTCCGCAATTTTTTGGATTATAAGCGGAAGATAACCGGAGTCATTCCGCTTTCCCCTGTGCGGAACCGGAGTCATATACGGACTGTCCGTTTCAACCAGAAGCCTGTCAATAGGTATATATTCTGCCACTTCAACGGGCCTTCTTGCATTTTTAAATGTTACGGCGCCTCCTAAAGCTATATAAAAGCCGGCATCCAAAACTTCCCTTGCCATTTCAACGCTTCCGGGAAAGCAGTGAAAGACGCCGCCGGCAAAACCGGCGTTTTCCGATTTAATTATATCGATTATGTCTTTGTGCGCATCTCTGTCGTGAATTATCAATGGAAGATTTAGTTCCTTCGCAAGGCTGATATGCGCTGCAAAACATTCTTTTTGGGCTTCTCTGGGGGAAAAATCATAGTAGTAGTCCAACCCAACCTCACCAATTGCGACTGCCTTGCCGGATTTCGACATTTTGCGGATATCATCCAAAGATGAGTTTGAAAATTCCACGGCTTCATGCGGATGTATGCCGAGCGCAGCATATAAAAAATGGTATGACTCGGCCAGTTCCAAAACCTTGCGCATCGATGCCAGGTCCGACGAGGGGTTCATAACAGCAGCAACACCCTGGCTGACAATTTTTTTCATCACCTCATCCCTGTCGATGTCAAATTTTTCATCATCATAATGTGCATGGGAATCAAATAACATATTTCCCCCATTCTTTTGAGCGCGCAATTCTAAGAAACACGGCTGCCTAACGGCATATCCTTATCGACCGTGACAACAGCCAGTTTTTCATCCTTTCCGTAAACCGCAGCGAGTATCATTCCCTGCGATTCTATGCCCATAAGCTTTGCGGGCTTCAAATTTGCTACCAGTATTACTTTTTTCCCGATCAATTCTTCCGGCTTATAAAATTTTGCGATGCCCGATACAACCTGACGGGTTTCAATTCCGATATCAAGCTTCAGCTTCAGCAGCTTTTCCGACTTTTCAACCTTTTCACATTCGATAACGCGGGCAACCCTTAAATCAAGTTTCGCAAAATCGTCTATGCCTATCTGCGGCATAATTCCGGGAATATTTTCAGCGGTATTCGCCGGTGCGTTTATCTTTTCGAGCTCGGCCAATTCCTTTTCAATATCAATTCTCGGAAAGATGGCTTCGCCTGGTTTAACCGGGCATTCTCCGCTGTATTTGCCCCACTCGAACGCGCTTTCCCAGCTTCGGCAATCCTCACAGATACCCAATTGTTCCCATATTTTATACGGGGTTTCAGGCATGAACGGCTGTATCAGTATTGATATAATCCGTATGCTTTCCGCAAGGTTATATAACACCTGCGCGAGCCTTGGCTTTTTATTCTCATCCCTTGCCAGTACCCATGGCATTGTTTCGTCAATATATTTGTTTGTGCGCGAAATAGCTTTCCATATTTCGCTGAGGGCAGTACTGAATTGAAGCTGATCAAGAAGCTCCTCAACTTTACGCGGCGTTCCTGTAACAACATTTATAAGGTCATCATCGGGGTCGCCGGCCAGTTTTTCCTCCGGAAGCGTTCCGTTGAAGTATTTCTGAATCATCGCAACTGTCCTGCTTACCAGATTACCGAGGTCATTTGCGAGATCGGAATTGATCCTTTGAATGAGCGCTTCGTTTGAGAATACTCCGTCGGACCCGAAAGGAACTTCCCTTAAAAGGAAATAGCGTATAGCATCCAGTCCGTATTTTTCAATAAGTATTACGGGATCTATGACGTTGCCCTTTGATTTGGACATTTTCCCGCCTTCAAGAACGAGCCATCCGTGTCCGTACACCTGCTTCGGAAGCGGCAGGTTAAGAGCCATAAGCATCGCCGGCCAGATAATAGTGTGAAAACGGACGATTTCCTTGCCGACAAGATGCACGTCCGCCGGCCAGTAGCGTCTAAAATCCGAGTCATCCTCCGAAAGATACCCAAGCGCGGTTATATAATTCGACAAAGCATCGATCCATACATAGACAACATGCTTTTCATCGAATGTAACGGGAATTCCCCACCTGAATGATGTTCTTGATACACAGAGATCTTCAAGACCGGGTTTAATAAAATTGTTTATCATTTCATTTTTTCTCGACACGGGCTGGATGAATTCGGGATTTTCTTCAAGGTGGCGCATCAGCCGGTCCTGGTATTTTGAAAGACGGAAAAAGTAACTTTCCTCTTTAGTAAGTTCAACATCCCGGCCGCAGTCGGGGCATTTGCCGTCAACAAGCTGGGTTTCCGTCCAAAACGATTCACAGGGTGTGCAGTACCAGCCTTCATATTCACTTTTATAAATATCGCCCTGATCATACAGTTTTTTAAATATCTTCTGAACAGCACCAATATGCTGCTGATCGGTTGTGCGGATAAATTTGTCGTTAGTTATTTTCATAAGAGACCATAAATCCTTTATTCCTTCAACTATGCGATCGACATATTCCTGCGGCGTTACACCTTCCTTCTCGGCAACACGCTGTATTTTCTGGCCGTGCTCGTCTGTCCCGGTTAAAAACATAACGTCATAACCCTGAAGCCTTTTGTATCTCGCCATGGTGTCTGCCGCAACGGTAGTATAGGAATGCCCGATATGGAGCTTTCCGCTTGGATAATATATAGGTGTGGTAATGTAATACTTTCCGCGTTTCACAATGAATCCTCCCGTATATATGCTTCTGTTAAAGCACCCGCAGCCGGTTTTTTCCGAACAGTATATATTTTATGATATCCTCATATGCAATCATTTACACAGGGCTTAACATGCATAGAAAATAATCCTCTTTTTATACTAACTTAATCCGCCGTTTTTTTCAAGCTGCAGCACTGTATGTTCATTTATGGCAGAATTTCTGTTACTGTTCGGCCCAATGAAGAACTATTGTACAAGGAAACTATAGCGGAATGCAGCTTAGAGATATGAAGCTCCTTGTTTCCGTTATTGTACAATAGTTCAAAAGTAATATCTGAACAGTAATGAATTCCTACCATAAACAGATGCCTGCTTCTTTCAGTTTCAAAATTGCTTCGATAAAAAAGAAGTCACCGTAAATAATGCTTTTATGTATTCCGCTGCTGTAAGATTCCGAACCGTTCTGCAAAATGGAGTCCGTCCTGTCCGTCCAGTCGCACTGCTCTTTTTCCAGTGCTTTCAATATTTTCATGGCCGTGTCCAGGTATATCTTCTTTTCAAAGTCGGGCACATGCCTGGAGATTTCAATCATGCCGGACGCAGCGATAGCGCCGGCCGTAGTATCTATATACAATGGTTCGGCGGGACTTCTGAAATCCACAGCCGGAATGTAACTGTCCTGGATGCATGAAGTGAAATAATGCGCTACTTTTTTTGCCGTTTCAAGATAAAGCGGGTTTTTCGCATGCAAATAGGACAGCGCGAATCCATATATTGCCCAGCTTTGGCCTCTCGACCACGAAGAGCCTGTCCCATATCCCTGTCCGCCGTAGGTTTTTACCACTTCACCCGTTTCAAGATCATATTCGATAATGTGAATCACCGAGCCGTCTGGACGAATAACATTCTCTGCCGTCTTGTCCGCATGAGCCTGCGCTATATAGCGA
>DATCLI010000405.1:0-3780 GCA_036563955.1 Clostridia bacterium
CATATATGCTGAGTTATTTTCTGTCCGACTCGAACACCATATACCTTAAACTTCAAACGATACAAACAATATATACGGCTATAAAATTCATAATACCCCTTTTGTCTGCCGCAGCGCTTCTTATTATTCTTATCTCCGGAAAGCCCGCGCGAAATATCCGAATAACCGTAATAATATCATGTGCCGTTTTATTAGCCGTGTCTTTTATTCTGTACATGTCAGGGAACATATTCTTTGTATATTCCTTTGAAAAAACTGCCCCCGGTATCTCAAATGTTTTCAAACCTTTTATTGAAAAAGCAGTTACCATTTTATTTCTGCGATCTGTTATTATATGCCTGCTGGCAGTACCTGCCGTACTTGTTTTCAGTATAAGGCCTGTCGCAAACGCATTAAACAGGAATTCAAAAAAGCTTGCGGCTTTGCTTGTTGTGATTTTCGCTGCGGTTTTCAGCCTTTATTATCATGAATTATACACTGTCATATCTAAATATAAGTCATTCACTGCGCTGGAAAACGCGATTGTACTGAATAATGATGAACAGGCCGTTCATTCCCTGGTAATAAAGCTGAGGAAAGAAGGCAGCGATGAGCCGGTATGCAATGCAAAACTTGTAATTTACGGCATGGACACATCAGATAATCCTCTGTGGATCAGCGCTTACAGCGATACTAACGGAGACGCCCGTTTTATTCTACCGAAAGGTTCATTCAATGTTTACTCCGACATATCAACTCTTCCGGATGACAGCATATCTTTCGGCACTGTATCGATAAATATAGACAAGCCCGGAAACTCCTGGTATACTCTTCACATTTCATACAATGCTCAGGACTAATAGACCGGTTTTAACCGCAAAATTCAATTAAAGGTTTTCCGTCCTCTAAATCCCCTTTTACCTTGACAGATAAAAATCCGTATTGTTTCTTTAAAATATCAATATTTTCGCGTTTTTGCCCGACGGCCGCCGAAACGCTGTTTTGCGGAACATGAATAACAACGCTTTTCGTCATCGCCGCTTTTGCGCGTTCCAGCTCATCGATGATACGGTTTAGCCAAATGCGAGAGTAAACAAGCTCGCCGAATGCGGGGTGAACCGGGCCTGCGAGTACCTCTCCCCCTTTGCGTATTTGCTCCGTACCCTGAAGCCCGATCCTTAAGACTTTTATTCCCGAGTTTTCATACAAAGGAATTATTTTTTCACACCAGGATACCGCTTCACTGGCGGTAAGCGGGCGGTATCTTCCTGCGGAATATTCGGATTCAAGTTCCGTACCCTTAATTACAAGCGTTGGATAAATACGCACCATATCTGGTTTTTCAGCAATAAGTCTTTCTGACGTTTCAATACTTTTTTCCAATGTATCGGCCGGAAGCCCCAGCATTACCTGAACGCCGAGTAAAAAACCCATATTCTTAACCATCCTGCAGGCTTTCAGCGCTTTATCCCTTGTATAACCACGTTTACTTCGTATTAAAACCTCGTCATCAAGGCTTTGTATGCCAAGCTCTATAACCTTTACGGGAAATTTTTTTAAAAATAGCAGCGTGTTTTCATCAATATAATCCGGACGCGTGGATAAGCGTATTCCGTCAACCAATTCCGCATTTACATAACTTTCCGCAAGCTTAAGATACTGCTCCTGTTCACTTAGAGGAAGCCCAGTAAAACTGCCTCCGAAAAAAGCGATCTCATATGAATCCGAAGGCCTTTTTGTACTGAGGTGAGCCTCTATAATGCTTTTTATTTCATCAACCGAAGGCGCTTCAATACACCCGCTTATTTTAGTTTGATTGCAGAATACGCAGTTGTTCGGGCAGCCCTTATGAGGAATAAAAACAGGAATATTTATATGCCTTTTCATTTGGCTTCACCTGTTTTTTTGTTAAATCCGTTTATCTCCAATTTATCCAGGGCATTGCTCGCCGCGTTTTGTTCTGCCTCTTTCTTTGTTTTCCCTTTTCCTGTTCCCATAACTTCTTCGTTTACGGATACCGATATCGTAAATATTTTATTATGATCCGGGCCTTTTTCGTTAACGACGGTATACTGTATGTTATACTGTCCTTTTTTTTGTATTTCTTCCTGCAGCCTGGTCTTGTAGTCACAGAACAATTCGCCCTGTACCGCTTTAATAATGTTTTCATGCAGATGTTTTTGAATAAACTCTTCCGCGGCCTCAATTCCTCCATCCAGATAAAGGCTTCCGATAATTGCTTCAACCGCGTCCGCAAGAATTGAAACTCTTTTTCTGCCCCCCATGGTTTTTTCTCCCTTGCCGAGAAGCAGAGCATCTCCGATTTGCAGCTTCCTCGCACAGTATGACAAAGACGCTTCCGATACAACTGAAGCCCTGAGTTTTGACATTTCTCCTTCAGGCATATCGGAAACCTCTTTGTACAGGTATTTTGTAATTACAAAATTTAATACCGAATCGCCCAAAAACTCAAGCCTTTCATTGCTTTTAAGCTCCTTGTCCCTTCTTTCATAAGCGTATGAACTGTGGGTAATTGCCTCCAATGCTTTTTTCCTGTCCTTATAAACATAGTCAATACTTTTTTCAAGAATGCCAATCGCTTCTATTTCCTCTTGTTTCAAAACTAACCCCTCCCAAAAAGTAAGGTTGGGGTAATGGGGCAGCCCCATTACCCTTTTTATTCATCAAACTTCTTAAGCGCAATTACGGCATTATGCCCTCCAAAGCCCAAAGCATTCGATAACGCAAATTTTAAGTCCCGCTTTCTGCCCTTGTTTGGAACATAATCGAGATCGCATTCTTCATCGGGTGTTTCGAGGTGTATTGTCGGCGGCAGAAATCCGTCTTTTAAAGCAAGCGCGGTGATAATCGCCTCAATGCCGCCCGCCGCTCCAAGCAGATGTCCTGTCATTGATTTCGATGAACTTACCGCAAGCTTATACGCATGATCACCGAAGACCTTTTTAATAACTGCTGTTTCACTCGGATCGTTAAGCGGCGTTGATGTTCCATGGGCATTTATATAATCTACCTGTTCCGGTTTGATTCCGGCATCCTCAATCGCAAACTGCATTGCTTTAATTCCGCCGATCCCGTCTGGATGCGGCGCAGTAATATGATACGCATCACATGTGCATCCATATCCCACTATTTCTGCAATTATCTGTGCTCCTCGCTTTCTTGCGTGTTCCAGTTCTTCAAGTATGACTATAGCAGCACCTTCACCCATAACAAATCCGTCTCTGTTTTTATCGAACGGCCTGCACGCCGTTTCGGGATCTTCATTAGTACTCATCGCCCTGGAAGAACAAAAACCGGCAAATGAAAGCTCTGAAATCGGTGCTTCCGCACCTCCCGTAATCATTACATCCGCCAAGCCTGTCCGAATAACATGGAATGCATCACCGATTGAATGGTTCGCCGTCGCGCAGGCTGTTGACACACATTCGTTAAAACCACGTATACCATACCGTATAGCAACCTGACCGGAGGCCATATTTGCAATCATCATCGGAATAAAAAACGGGCTAACGCGGGAAGGACCCTTTTCCATCAATATCTCCTTCTGTTCTTCCAGTGTTTTTATTCCTCCTATGCCCGATCCTATCAATACTCCTACACGGAAAGGATCCTCCCTGTCAAAATCGAGCCTCGAATCCTGTACTGCAATATGGGTGGCAGACATCGCATATTGACAAAAAAGATCCATCCTTTTTGCATCCTTTTTGTCCATATACTTTGTCGGGTCGAACACATCTATTTGAGAAGCGACTTTTGTCGGAAAATTGCTGCAGTCTATTC
>DATCLI010000406.1:0-10422 GCA_036563955.1 Clostridia bacterium
CTGCGGAGAAATAAAACCATCCGTTTTTCTTCTTTATTATAAATTGGAGCAAAAATATCGTTGAGATAACCGACAGAAAAATGAACAGCGTTTCACTCCACGCATACCCCGATATATAAAGCATGGGCACTGATACAATCATCATGGCCGCCGCGGGGATCGCCATCCATTTTACTTTCAATATGTCAAACAGGAAAACAGCGGACGCATATATCATGTACGCAGTCAGGACAGCGTTAAGCCATGCAGCGCCGTTGGCCGTATCGAGACCTGCCAGGCTCAGAAATGCCAGCATGACAATATAAAAAGGAGGCCATTGAATTATTGGAGTATCATATCCGAAATACCTCAGATCGCCCGACTCAATAAGAGTAGAAGCCGCGTATTCATAGGATTGCGTATCATGCGAGTATATGGCGCCGGTCTGGGGCATACACATCATGACCAATAAAAAGGCTGCTACAGCTAGAATACCTCCGGCAGCATAGCGCACCCTTTCCACCTCCTGCATTTTGCCTGGCATGAAATAGTTTATGCAATTTAGATTTTAATCTATCGGCAAATAAAAAGAAACCCTTTTATATTAAATGGCATTTGCGATGTTATATGCTTTTAGCATTTTGAGATGTTATAAACTTTGAGTACCGCTGTACAATATATTGCTGGTATGCATTAAAGCTTGTCATTATATATTGTACAGCTGATTTTTATTAAGGTTACATCGCAAAAGCCTTACTTTGAGTTCCGCTGTACAATATAATTGCTGGTACGCATTAAAGCTTGTCATTATATATTGTACAGCTGATTTTTATTAAGGTTACATCGCAAAAGCCTTAGCATTAATATTTGCTTTACACCTGCCTTAATAAAGGGTAAAATAGTGAATATCGTTTTTTAGCTGAAAAAAGGCTGTTTTTTCATAAAATGCCGGCAACTAATGTCGTACTGAACACTCCCACGGCATTTTATTTTGGAGGTGCAGTATTTATGAAAGATATCCCGGGAATTTTTGGAAGCATGGTGTTTAGTGACACAGTAATGTCGGAACGGCTTCCAAAAGATACCTATCTGTCTTTAAAAAGGACAATTGAAACAGGAAAGCATCTTGATCTCGATGTTGCGAATGTAGTAGCCAACGCTATGAAAGACTGGGCAATTGAAAAAGGCGCGACTCATTATTCTCATTGGTTTCAGCCTCTGACAGGTGTTACCGCCGAGAAACATGACAGCTTTATAACGCCTTCGGGGAATGGAAATATTATTATGGAGTTTTCGGGCAAGGAACTGGTCAGAGGTGAGCCCGACGCTTCGAGCTTTCCGTCGGGAGGGCTTCGCGCAACATTTGAAGCAAGGGGCTATACGGCCTGGGATCCCACGTCATACGCGTTTGTAAAAGACGGAACATTATATATTCCTACGGCTTTTTGCTCATACAGCGGAGACGCGCTGGATAAAAAAACCCCGCTCCTGAGGTCTATGGAAGCAATTGATAAACAGTCTCTTCGTATTCTTAAGCTTTTCGGCAATGAAGATGTTAAAAGAGTTATTACAACCGTTGGCGCTGAACAGGAATATTTTTTGATAGACACTGCAATGTATAAAAAACGTCCCGATCTCATATACTGCGGAAGAACGCTGTTCGGAGCAAAGCCGCCTAAAGGCCAGGAGATGGAGGACCATTATTTCGGAGCGATTAAGCCAAGAGTATCGGCTTTTATGAAAGAACTTGAAGAAGAGCTGTGGAAGCTTGGCGTCCTTGCAAAAACGAAACATAATGAAGTGGCGCCTTCCCAGCATGAGCTTGCCCCAATATACACTACGGTAAATATTGCTACAGATCATAATCAGCTTACAATGGAGCTTATGAAAACTATCGCAAACAAACATAACCTTACATGCCTTTTGCATGAAAAACCTTTTGAAGGCATAAGCGGAAGCGGAAAACACAATAACTGGTCGTTATGCACAGATACAGGGTATAACCTGCTCGAACCGGGAGATACTCCGTCGAGGAATGCACAGTTTCTTCTGTTTCTTACCGCTGTAATAAAAGCGGTTGATGAATACCAGGACTTGCTTCGCATATCCGTGGCAAGTGCGGGAAACGATCACAGGCTTGGATCAAGTGAAGCTCCCCCTGCAATCATATCGATATTTTTAGGAGATGAACTTACCGAAATTCTTGAGGCAATAGAAAACGGTACATTCTACAAAGACAAGCAAAAACGTCAAATGGAAATAGGCGCTTCGGTGCTGCCGCATTTTCCAAGGGACAACACCGACCGGAACCGCACCTCACCTTTTGCTTTCACCGGCGATAAATTTGAATTCCGAATGGTAGGCTCAAACTTTTCATTAGCGGATCCGAATGTAGTACTTAACACAATAGTAGCGGAAGCACTTTCGGGATTTGCCGATATACTTGAAAAAAGCAGCAGCCTGAAGGAAGATTTAAATACTCTCGTAAAAAACACAATCAAAAAGCATAAGAGAATTATATTCAACGGAAACAATTATTCGGAAGAATGGGTAAAAGAAGCCGAAAAAAGAGGGCTTTTGAATTTGGCCACAACACCCGACGCAATGCCTTATTATTTAAGTGAGAAGAATGTGCGCCTGTTTACAAAGCATAATGTTTTATCAAAAACCGAAATGATTTCAAGATATGAAATCCTCCTCGAAAACTACAGCAAGACAATTCATATCGAAGCGCTGACAATGCTGGATCTTGTGAAAAAAGAGGTTATTCCTTCGGTAATTAAATATCAAAACGTTATAGCGGATACAATAATAAAAAAGGAATCGCTGAATTTATGCTGCGACCTGGAAAAAAAACTTGTTTCCCGATTATCCGAACTTTCCGGTCTGCTTTATGAACGGCTCCAGACACTTAAGAATTCCGCTTCCCAGTTGAAAAACAATGTTAATTCTCTTGAAACTGCGAGATTCTGCGCCGATACAATCCTTAATGATATGAAGTACCTGCGCGTCACAGTGGACGAACTGGAAACGCTTACCGGAAGAGAATATTGGTCTTTGCCCACTTACGCGGATTTACTTTATAGTGTATAAAGGTTTTTTGAAGAGCTATTGTACAATAACGAAAACAAGAGCATTTTATTTCTTTTGTTATTGCATATGCTCTTTTTTTATTATATACTCTATATTATTAGCTGAAATTATTACCTGGTGCTAAATAGTATGCCGCTTAATGTACGAATTTCTTATTAATGTTAAAAGAGGTGTTGTCATGAATTATTTTCTCACGGAAGAGCAGCAAATGATAAAAGAACTTGCCGCACGTATAGCGGATGAAAAAATTGCTCCTATAGCATTGGAATATGACAGGGAAGGAAAATTTCCCCGCGAAATAGTAAAATACCTGGCCGATTCCGACCTGTGCGGCGTCTATATTGAAGAAAAATACGGAGGATTGGGCGGAGGCGTGCTCGAAATGGCGCTTGTCGTAGAAGAATTAAGCCGAGCCTGCGGCGGAATATCTCTTGCTTTTGCCGGCACGGGCCTCGGTACTTTTCCGATAATTCTGTTCGGCACTGAAGAGCAAAAGAGCAAATACCTGCCTGACATAGCGGCAGGTAAAAAGCTTGCGGCATTTGCTCTTACAGAGGCTGACGCGGGAAGCGATGCCGCCGGTATCAGAACAACCGCTGTCGCCGATGGTGACCATTATGTTTTAAACGGGACGAAACAATGGATCACAAACGGCGGAGAAGCCGATATATACACCGTTATTGCATGCACAAACCGAGAAAAGGGCGCAAGAGGTTTTTCGGCCTTTATAGTTGAGAAAGGCGCCCCCGGCTTCTCATTCGGGAAGAAAGAGGATAAAATGGGCATAAGGGCTTCGGCGACATGTGAGCTTATATTCGAAGATTGCAGAATCCCGAAGGAAAACCTTTTGGCAAGAGAGGGCATGGGGTTTATTGTTGCTATGAAAACACTTGACAGAACGAGACCCGGCGTTGCAGCCCAGGCTCTTGGCATAGCTACGGGTGCTTTCAATGCCGCGTTGAAATATTCAAAAGAAAGAGAACAATTCGGCCAGCCCATATCTTCATTTCAGGCAGTGCAGCATATGCTCGCCGATATGGCAATCCAGATAGAAGCCGCGAGATGCCTTGTATATCAGACATGCAGGCACATTGACAGCGGAGCGAAAAACATATCTAAAGAAGCAGCAATGGCAAAGGTTTTTGCTTCCGACACGGCAATGAAGGTAACAACCGACGCAGTTCAGATTATGGGCGGTTATGGATATATGAAGGAATATCCCGTTGAGAAAATGATGCGAGATGCAAAAGTAACCCAGATATATGAGGGAACAAATCAGATACAACGCAATATTATTGCACTTGAGCTGATAAAGGAATCTACTTAGGAGTGAGGCTTTAATGAATATTATTGTTTGCGTTAAACAGGTTCCTGGAACAACCGACGTAAAGATAAACAAGGAAACAAATACGATAATTCGTGATGAAGCTGATGCTGTTATTAACCCTTTTGATGAATATGCAATTGAAGAGGGCGTAAGAATAAAAGAAAAGGTTGGGGGCAGCGTTACGGTAATAAGCATGGGAATACCAAAAACCGCAGAGCTTTTGCGTGAAACCATCGCCCTCGGCGTTGACGAAGCAGTTCTGCTGACCGACCGGGCTTTCGCCGGTTCCGATACACTCGCCACTTCCTATGCTCTTTCAATGGGGATAAAAAAATTAGGCAGCTACGACCTGATTATCTGCGGAAAGCAAGCCACCGACGGCGATACGGCCCAGGTTGGGCCAAGTCTTGCCGAAAAACTCGGCGTGCCGCATACCACATATGTACGGAAAATTGAAGAGATAAAAGATGGTTATATACGGTGCCAGCGAATGACCGATGACGGTTACGAGGTTATCGAGATGCCTCTTCCCGCCGTGATAACCGTTGTAAAGGAGATAAACGAGCCGCGTTTGCCTTCGATAAAGGGAAAGCTGAAAGCTAAAAAATACGAGGTTAAAATTTTAACCGCGGATGACATCGGAGCAGACAAAAGCCTTTGCGGCTTAAACGGTTCTCCCACGCAAGTTATTAAAACATTTACGCCCGTGCATGAGATAAACGGCGAAATACTAGAAGGCACAGCCCGCGAGCAGGCAAAAAAGCTTGCGGACAAATTACTCGCAATGCAGTTTGTAAAATGCAGATAATTGCGTGTATCTTTTACTATAACGATTAAAGGAGCTTATTCACATGACCGGAATTGAAATAATATCCGATAAATGCATTGGCTGCAAGCTTTGCTTAAAAGCATGCATGTTCGGCGCAATAGATATGAAAGAAAAAAAGGCCGTAATTAACGATAATTGCTCTTTATGCGGAGCCTGCGTCCCGTCGTGCAAATTCGACGCGATACGAATCGAGAAGGATAAAGCGCAAAAAACTGTTGACATATCGGAATATAAAGGTGTCTGGGTATTTGCCGAACAAAAGGACAACGTTGTTTCTCAGGTGGCGTTCGAACTGCTCGGAGAAGGACGCAAACTGGCAGACGCTCTGTCGGCGCCTCTTTCCGCCGTATTAATCGGCAGTAATCTGCAGGATCAGGCAGAAAAACTGATAGCCTACGGCGCCGACAATGTTTATTACGTGGATCACCAGTCTGTTGAGCATTACAACGATGAATCATATACGGATATATTCGTGCAGCTTGTAGAAGAATATAAGCCTGAAATAGTTTTAATCGGAGCAACAACATACGGCCGTTCGCTCGCTCCGAGGGTTGCCTCCCGCCTGAATACGGGGTTAACGGCCGACTGCACGGGTCTTGAAATTGATCCGGAAAAGAAAATACTGCTTCAAACACGTCCTGCGTTCGGCGGCAATCTTATGGCAACAATCATATGCCCGAATCACAGACCTCAGATGTCAACGGTCAGACCAAAAGTAATGAAGCCGCTCGAACCGGATTATTCCCGAAAAGGTGAAATAATATATCCCAATGTAATAATACCGGAGAATTTGAAAGTCAAAGTGCTTGATGTGGTTCAAACCGTTTGCGAAACCGTCAGCTTATCCGAAGCCGATATTATAGTATCCGGCGGCAGAGGATTAGGGGACGCAAAAAACTACGCTTTGGTTGAAGAGCTTGCGCGGGTGCTTGGAGGCGCAGCGGGAGCATCCCGCGCAATAGTTGACGCGGGCTGGGTTGATTACAGCCATCAGGTTGGACAAACAGGAAAAACCGTTGGGCCGAAGGTTTATTTCGCCTGCGGAATTTCCGGAGCGGTCCAGCATCTTGCCGGTATGTCGTCATCGGACATTATAATAGCAATAAACAAAAATCCCGACGCGCCTATTTTTAAAATAGCAACTTACGGGATTGTCGGAGATGTTCTCGAAATACTGCCCGAACTTATAAAACAGTTCAGGGAAAGACTAAACTGACCGAAAAACAGTGTCAGTAATCAAACATTGGTCTTTGCTTTCTTAATGAAATACTGAGAATAATACCTATCGCCATAAAATTGGTTATTACGGAGCTCGGTCCGTAACTTATAAACGGAAGCGGAATACCCGTTACAGGCATAAGGCCTATCGACATTCCTATATTCTCAAAGAAATGGGCGAAAATCATCGCAACATATCCCATAACCATGAGAGCTCCATATCTCTCACGTGAAAACCATGCTATGTATATGCACCGCGCGAAAAAGGCAAGAAAAAGAATCACCAGCAAGGCAGCGCCGAAAAATCCCAATTCTTCAGCGACAACAGAAAAAATAAAGTCCGTATGGGCGAACGGAACGGTTTCAGCCGCCCAGCCATTGCCCAGGCCCCTTCCCCATAACTGCCCTGAACCGGCATACTGTATTGATAGTCTTACCTGATAATTTATGCCGAGAGGATCAACTTCTTTGTTGAAAAAACTGTAAAAACGTTCTTGAATATGATCAGGAAACAATTGATAAAGACCTGTATAGTATATTAGCGGAAGGCTGAAAATCGCCGTTCCCGAACCAATAAAGATATACTTGTAAGGCAAGCCTGCAAAAAATACCATGAACAGGAATATAAACGCATAAACGAGGCATGTCCCATAATCAGGCTGTAAAAACACGAGAATAACCGGCAGTGCTGCAAAAAACATTAATTTAAGATAATTGTACTTACCCGTTTTCGTTACAATATTCTCAAGGTACAGCGCCGAAATTATTACAAAAGTTATTTTACCAAGCTCCGACGGCTGATATGAAATAATACCGAGGTCGAGCCATGCCTGAGAGCCTGTTTCTTCGGCCCCGTACCCTATAAAAAGCACAAGAATAAGAAGAAGCGTAGAAAATCCATAAGCAACAAACCCTAATATCCGCAGATCCTTGTAGTCGATCAGGCTTAATATTACCATGCAGACAAAGCCTATGCATACACCGGCGCCCTGCTTTATTAAAAGGCTTGGGTTGTTCAGCTGCTTCGAAACACTCCACATAATTATCATTCCGAAAGCGCTTAAAGCTATCACAATTAACAGCAGCAGCCAATCATAATGTTTTACCTTATTAAGACCCTGGCTTTTTTCCACATGAAGCATGAATTATTGAAAATCCCTCTTTTCTGACAAGATTATTCTTTTGTTTCCTGCAATAATACCTTATTCGTCCTTTATTCTTCTTCGCCTTTCATAGCCTCCTCACTTATTTCGTCATCTCCGCTTTCTGCGCCATCCTCGCTTTTTACATCATCTTTGCTTTTTACTTCTTCTTCGCCTTTTACTAAATCTTCACTTTTTACTTCAACTTCGCTCCTTGCGTCATCTTCTTCTTTTGCATTATTTTCCGCATCATCGGATGAAATCTCTTCACCGCCTTGTTCACCGATAGCGTCAAGTATC
Organism: Clostridia bacterium; assembly: GCA_036563955.1. GTDB lineage: Bacteria > Bacillota > Clostridia > DSM-8532 > DSM-8532 > DTU069. Next base: position 7,889 of record DATCLI010000406.1, read on the forward strand.
TCCCTGTACCTGCTCGGTTCGTATCCGGTATCCTCCGGTTCCGAGGATTTGAGACGGATACGCCGTAAAATAAACACCGCGGTAAAAGTCACAACAAAAATCAATCCGAGGAGCAGGTTTATATTAACATCGCCTACTTTCATATCCAAACGGAGCCTGTCTATTAAAAACCTCGCTCCCCCATATAATATCATATATAACGAGAAGACTTCACCGTCCAGCTTTTTCTTCTTCCTGAACCACAAGAGAATGAAAAACGCCGCCAGATTCCATAACGATTCATACAGGAAAAGAGGATGAACCGGCATATTATTATTCATTGCTTCCTGGATTTTGTTGCCCGTCATTCCCCACGGCAGGTTCGTATTCCGGCCGAAAAGCTCCTGATTTACGAAGTTGCCCCACCTGCCGATCACTTGTCCAAGCACAAGGTAAACAACAATATGATCAAGTATTTTCAGAGTACTGATTTTCTTTCTGCGGCAGAAAAGATAAATAGTGATAATTCCTAATATAATCCCGCCGTATATCGCAAGTCCGCCGTGCCATATCTTGTATATTTCGGATAGATTCCGGTTGTATTGTTTCCAGTTAACAATAACATAAAACAATCTTGCCCCTATTATGCCTATTGGTGTTGTAATAAGCATCATATCAATCATATGATCGCGGTCAATCCCGTATTTGGTACAGTCTTTCAATATGCCGATAACTATAACAAGAAATGCCAATGCAGTAATAACTCCATACCAGTAAACGGTAATCGTGCCTAAAAACGTATCTTTTGAAAATAACACCGGGTTTATTTCAAAACGAACACCTAATTCCGGAAACCCAATCCAGTTACCACTCATACTTCTCCCTCACATTCATTAAAATTTACCATGTCTTTACTTTCTTTTCAGGTATTTTACCACTGCACCGCCATGTTTTCAACCACTCCCGCAAAACTCCTGCGGTGTTTATCATTTAACAGGCCAAATGACGGATAAAACAGGTTCTAACGCAAAGTGGCTGTAAAAAATTTCTTCCGTATCAGTAAAAGAAAGTCCTTCATATACCTTGGCGTGATCAAAGAAATTTGCATTTTTAAAATAAAGCGGAATGAAATTATGCGAAATATTTTCCGGAGAATTAAGGCTTCGTATAAACCTGCCTTCATGGGCATTTTTTATTCTTGTAAAGCTTTCTTTGTCAAGCCCTGCTTTTTTTGTTTTTTCAAGCATTTCATTTATTCTCTCGCATACTTTGACAGGCTCGTTGGATTGCCCTCCCCATGCGGAAAAACCGTATAAACCTTCAAGCGTTGCTTCACTTCCGAACGTCTGGTTAATCAAACCCTCATCATATAATTCGTTATACAATTTAGAGCTTTTTCCCATCAGCATTGAAAGAATAATTTCTATTGCGACCTTTCTTTTTATAAGATCGTATCCAAAGACATTTGAATTGTCCTTAATTCCCATTTGAAACTGTGGCATTGCAACTGCAAGCTTTTTTTCGACAACCTTCCTGTTATGGTGCTGCGGCTCATTTGGAAATATGCTTTCTATTTTTCCGGGATTTTCTTTGGACTTAATTCCCTTTTCGACCATTTCAAAAACTACCCGGGGCTCAACATCCCCCACCACCAGGATGATCATGTTGGATGGATGATAAAAAGTATTGTAGCACAAAAGCAGCGTTTCTTTAGTAATTTTTGAAATGCTGTCTATAGTGCCGGCAATATCTATTTTTACAGGATGATTAACGTAAAGAGCATCCAAAAGATTAAAAAATACGCGCCAATCTGCATTGTCTTCATACATTTTGATTTCCTGTCCGATAATTCCTTTTTCCTTTTCAACGCGCTCATCGGTAAGATATGGATGCTGAACATAATTAATAAGCAGCCGTAAGTTATCTTCAAAAAAATCCGTGCAGGAAAACAGGTATACCGTCTGCGTAAAACTTGTATACGCGTTAGGCTCCGAGCCGAGCCTTGAAAACTTATCCATTACGCTTCCATCTTCCTGCTCAAAAAGCTTGTGCTCAAGAAAATGAGCTATTCCGTCAGGAACATGGGTTTCATTCTTTTGACCCGGCACTACAAAAGTGTTGTTAACCGATCCGTAATATGTCGCGAATGTCGCATATTTTTTATTATATCCTTTTTTGGGAATCACAAATGCTTTTAAACCGCTTGGATGATCATAGCTGTATATTCTTTCCTGTATGCGTTCAAATTCTTTTTCTTTCATAATATTCACCTCATCTATGAGTTTTCTTCAGATAGTGATGTAAGGAAATATACCGTATCCGGCGTAATTCTTTCGGATATTTTCACAACATCCTGTTTTTTAACTTCAAGCAGCCTCTCCAAAAAGGTATCAATGCCTTCGTTTATGTTGGAAATGTGCTGGCTGAAGAAGAAGTCAACCATGGCTCCCTGACTGTCCTGCATGGACTTTATTCCCGTTTCGAATGTCTTTTTCGTGGCATCCATTTCAAAATCGGAGATATCTCCGTTTTCAATGGCTTTTAACTGCTGCATG
>DATCLI010000407.1:0-4163 GCA_036563955.1 Clostridia bacterium
AATATATATGGGTACGGTTTTACCGTACTCTGCAGGGAATCGGGTGAAAATCCCGGACGGTCCCGCCGCTGTGTGGATGAGAATATATGCATTTATGCCACTGTCATTGGATGGGAAGGCGCATATATTTGATGAATCCGAGTCAGAATACCTGCCTGGGTTAATAGTGAGGGAAACTACGAGTGATAGGCCTCACTAAGTTTATTGCTTTAAACCGGCATAAACGAAGTTAAGCCTTTCCTCGCGGGAAGGTTTTTTTATTTGCTTTTTGAAGCAAAAAATATACATGAGAAAGGGTAAATTACCATGAAAGGAAAAATTGCATTATTTACAGCCGTAGTGCTTATCGCCGCTCTTATTATTGCTTTTATGGCTTTTAAGAACAACAGGGCGACAGAGGGAGCCGATTCCGGCATACCTGACGATACGTCTGAGGCAACAACACAAGCGCCGGAAAACGGCGAAGACACAAATCATCCTGCCGATACAACAGAGCCAAAGGAAAACAACAGTAAACCGGATGACGAAAATACGAATTATTATCCCACCGAGATAATGGATTCAAAAGGACGTATCATAAAGCTCGATAACGAACCGGAACGTATTGTATCTGTCGGGCCTGATATTACTGAGATTATATTCGCTCTTGGAAAAGGCGGCAAGCTCGTCGGACGCTCGGCATTCTGTGATTATCCTTCCGAAGCTCTGGATATAACCGTAGTCGGAGATTTTTATGAATGGAACCTTGAAACCATTGTCTCACTTGAACCCGATCTTATATTTGTCTCTGCGATGAATACGGAGGAAAACGAAAAAAAACTCATGGATTTGGGAATAAACACTCTCTTTATAAACCAGACAGAATCGTTTGAAGGCGTGTATGAAACGATAGGGTTAATCGGAAAGGTGCTCAATGCCGAAGCTGAATCAGCAGAGCTGATATATCATATGATGAAAGATGTCGAAAAAGCGATGGAAGCGATCAAAGGACTTGACAGACCTTCAGTTTATTATATTGTCGGATATGGAGAATACGGCGACTATACCGCAACGGGAGAAACCTTTATTGCAAAAATGCTTGATATGGCGGGTGGCGCGAATATAGCCGCCGATATTACAGGGTGGATTTACAGCCTGGAAAAACTTATGGAGAAGGATCCGGACATTATTATCGGCCCAGACGAAGCAGTGAAATATTTTCAGGAAACAAGCGGTTATAAGGAACTCACTGCTGTCAAGGAAGGCCGTATTTATGCGATAGATCCTGATTTATTGGATATCCAGGGTCCCAGGATTTCCGACGGATTGCTCGAACTGGTAAAAATATTGCATCCCGGCAGCCTGGAATAAGCTCAGAAAATTTATAAGACACGGTATCAGGTACATTAAAGCGGGACTATTGGGAGGTTTATTGTGGCATACGTTACAAAAAGAAAATTATATTATTCAATTCTCGTGATAAGTATTATCGGGTTGTTATTGCTTGGAGTTTTCTCATTGTTTTTAGGCACGGCAAATATCGGGTTTGCCGATGTTTGCCGTATTCTTGCCACAAGGATTCCGGGCATTCAAAAGCTTGTTAATATTGAAAATATAAGAGGAGCTTTGGCGGATATTATTATTAAGCTGAGGCTTCCAAGAGCAATTCTTGTGATTATGGTAGGCGCCGGTTTGGCAGCGGTGGGTGCGGCAATGCAAAGCATTTTCCGCAACCCGATGGCTGAGCCGGGAATACTTGGATTGTCTTCAGGGGCTGGCCTTGGAGCGACTATTGCAATAGTTATAGGATTGGACAAAACCGTGCTGGGAATGAGTGCGGCGGCAGTTTCAGCTTTTTTCGGCGCTATTGCGACAGTCTTTATAGTATACAACATATCGCGGACAGGCCATAAGATTTCACCGACTGTCCTGATTCTTGCGGGTACAGCGATAAGTTTTATGAACAGCGCGGTTATACAGTTAATAATGATTTTCAGAAGGGATCGGATGGACTATATTATTATGTGGACTATGGGATCGTTCAGTTCACCCGCGTGGAATAAGATTATTGTGCTATTGCCGTTTCTTCTGACAGGATTAACCGTTATATTGTTTTATGCAAGGGATCTGAATATAATTTCAACGGGGGAGGAGACTGCCAAAACACTTGGAGTTGAAGTTGAACGGACAAAAAAACTTGTTCTTGTCTCATGTTCTGTTGTAACTGCTGCATGTGTCGCTACAAGCGGAATAATAGGTTTTGTCGGTTTAATCATTCCTCATTTGCTGCGCATTCTTGTCGGAACCGATCAAAGAGTTCTGCTTCCATTTTCAATTGTCGGGGGAGCGGCTTTTTTAATTATATGCGATACTCTCGCGAGGGTGGCAGCCCCTCCGGCCGAAATACCTGTCGGAGCGATAACAGCTATATTTGGCTCGCCATTTTTTATTGCACTTTTGATAAAAGGTAAAAGGAGTGTGATGTAATGGAAGCTGAAAATGCTGTTGATGTAATAAATCTTGAATTTTCATATGGGGACAGGAAGGTGCTCATGGAAATATGCGCATCATTTCGGCCTGGAATGGTGTGCGGCCTGCTGGGCCCTAATGGTTCGGGAAAAACAACCCTTTTGAAGAATATTGCCGCTATCCTTAAACCGCAGAAAAATACGGTATATATAAACGGCCTTGACATTACAAATATGACAGCAAATGAATTGGCGAAGGAAATATCAGTCGTTCCGCAGAATACTCATATAGAATTCGATTTCAGTGTACAGGATATTGTCATGATGGGAAGATCGCCGTATATTAAAAGGTTTTCATCCGAAAGCGAAGAAGACATCGAAACAGCTCAATGGGCGATGAAAATTTCAGGAATAGAAGACCTGGCTGAACGGAGCATAAAAAACATAAGCGGCGGTGAACTGCAGCGCGTTGTTATAGCCAGGGCTCTGTCTCAGAAAAGCAATATTATTTTACTGGATGAACCGGTATCACAGCTTGATATCCATCACCAGCTGTCTATAATGGAAACCGTCAGGATGCTCGCATGCGAATACGGAATGACTGTTGTGACAGTACTTCACGATTTGAACCTCGCCGCGGAATACTGTGATTTCATATATCTTCTGAAAAACGGGTCTATTGTACACAGCGGGGAGCCAAAGGATGTACTGACATACGAAATTATTGAAGAGGTCTATAAAATCGTGTGTCTTGTTTACGAGAACCCGGTATCAAAAAAACCGCATATTATCCCGGTTCAGAGTTTGTAAAAAAGGGGATGGCTCTTTACCCCCCATATTGAAAAACAGAAACCATCCCCTTTAAGCTATGCTATCCGCATAAAGACAACGCCTTTTCAGCCGCTGAGGCAGCATCCGGAGAATATGCATCCGCTCCGATGCTCGCACGGAAATTATCTGTTACCGGTGCGCCGCCTATCATAATTTTAACTTTTCCCGCTAGTGGAGAGCTTTTAACCTTATCAACGACATTTTTCATTTCGGTCATTGTTGTGGTTAATAGAGCTGAGCAGGCTATAATGTCTGCATTACTCTCAATGGCGGTTTCAATAAATTTTTCAGCCGGGACATTGACGCCGAGATCGATAACTTCAAGGCCTTTCCCTTCCATCATCATACGAACAAGGTTTTTACCGATATCGTGCAAATCTCCTTTTACCGTTCCGAGAACGACCTTGCCCTTTGCTTTGACACCGGAGTCTATAAGAAGGGGCTTTAAAAGTTCAGTTCCGGCATTCATTGCACGAGCGGCAATCAGTACATCGGGAACATATACTTCGTTGTTTTTAAACTTCTCTCCGATTATACCCATTCCGTTAAGCAAACCTTCTTCAAGTATCTCATTCGCGCTGCAGCCTTCATCAATCGCCTTTTGAACCAGTTCCTTAACATTTTTTGCTCTGCCTTTTTGCAGGTTTTCGGAAATTTCCGCTAAAATACTCATATTGCATCACCTCTATAATTTTTTATGTTTATTTCTTACCTTGTTCACGAAATTTTTTAGGACTTTGTCCTGTCATTTTCTTAAAAACTTTAGAAAAATAACTTTGATCCTCAAACCCTACTAAATTTGAAATATCAACTATTGCAATTGACGGATCGGACAGAAGCTTTTTGCTCATTTCTATGCGTATATAGTTAAGGTATGTGTTGAAG
>DATCLI010000408.1:0-6080 GCA_036563955.1 Clostridia bacterium
ATGTTGTGGAAATACTTGCGCCGTTTTATGAGGGGAATATTTATCCGGTGCATCAGTATATGGTTATGGATGTGATTTTTTCGAAGGAAAATGACACATATATGTTCAAAGGAGAGGCGGTTCAAAGGTTTAACCAGGATAATATCGCCATGTTGAAAGTAAAACCTATAACGCCAATAAGGAAGATACAGCGAAGAGCCTTTTTCCGCATGGACTGCACTCTTAATGTAAGGTACCGAACATTGGATAATATTATTATCTCGGATGATGATATAAAAGGGGATGGGGAGTTTTCCGAAGCAAAAACGAAAGATATAAGCGGCGGTGGAATTTGTATGTTAACGGACGTTAGACTGGATAAATCATCATATATAGAAGCATTTATTGAATTGGATAATGAAATCCGTTTTGTAGGAGAAATAGTGCGTTCAAATGTAATAAAAAAAAGAGGTAAACTCATGTATGAAACAGGGGTTGAATTTAAGAAGATTGAAAACAGAGATCGGGAGAAAATAATCGGCTACATACATGAAATACAGCGCGAACGTCTGAAAAAAGGCTGGTTGAGGGCATGATAAAAAGCTCAAACGTTATAAGGGTATTAATTGTAGATGATTCTCCTTTTATGAGAAAGGTGCTTCGTGATATATTTGAGTCCGATCCTGAAATAAGGGTAGTCGGTGTTGCAAAAGATGGCAGAGAGGCGCTTGATATTGCCGAATCAGTGAAGCCCGATGTAATTACGCTTGATATTGAAATGCCTGTAATGAATGGGCTTGAATGCTTAAGTCGCTTACTTGAACAAGGCACATACGCGGTAATAATGATTAGCGCTGTGACAACAGCGGGCGCCAAAGCAACAATTGAAGCTCTTAATATTGGCGCTGTAGATTTTATTGCAAAACCCGGCAATATATTTCAGATTTCCGCAGAAGAAAAAAGGGAAGAGCTTATCCAAAAGGTGAAAATAGCAAAAGAAGCCGGGCTTATAAATTTATCAAAAAAAGCCGATATAAAGAAAAAGCAGTTTATTGGCACAAAAGCGCAAAAAATAGAAAAAATTATTGCTATCGGAACATCAACGGGAGGTCCAAGGGCTTTGCAGAGAGTTATCCCCTTTCTGCCCGGGGATTTGCCTGCGGCAGTAGTTATTGTGCAGCATATGCCTCAAGGGTTCACGCGTTCCCTGGCCTCGAGATTGAACGATATAAGCGAAATGACGGTAAAGGAAGCCGAAGACAAAGAGATTATGAAAGCCGGATATGTATATATTGCTCCGGGAGACAGGCATCTTTTGCTTTCGAAACACGGCAATGATATTATACTGCAATTGGATGATTCCAGCCCGGTTTCAGGTCATCGCCCGAGCTTTGACAAAACGCTGTTTTCAATGATCAAGCTGGAACAGGATAATATAATAGGTGTAATTATGACAGGAATGGGTATGGACGGATCAAAAGGGTTGAAAGGACTTAAGGAAAAAGCCGGCATTCGAATAATTGCGCAGGATGAACAGTCCTGTATTGTTTATGGTATGCCAAGAACGGCTATTGAAATGGGAATTGTGGATAAGGTAGTTCCCTTGGAGCAAATACCTGTTTCAATACTCAACTATATGGGGGTGCGGGATAATGGACATGAACCAGTATCTTGATGTTTTTGTTGAAGAATCGAAAGAGCATTTGCAAAATCTGAATACTTCTTTGCTCGAATTGGAAAAGGACCCGAATAATATAACCGTACTGAATGAAATATTCAGGGTTGCGCACACATTAAAAGGAATGGCGGGAACAATGGGTTTTTCCCGCATGACCAGGTTGACGCATGATATGGAGAATGTTCTTGACGCGCTGCGGAGTAAAAAAATTGAAGCAGACATGACAGTTGTTGATACATTATTCAAGTGTTTTGACGCTCTTGAAGGATATGTGAATGAAATTGTATCAACGGGCGGGGAAGGAGAACAGGATTATAAAGAAATTATTGAATCTCTTGCAGGTATCCTGGATAAGTCCCCCGCTGCAAAAACCCCAAAAAAGAAAGAAAAAAAGATAACTGATGACAAAAATATTGAGCAGAAGGACAAAGAATTAAGGCTTAATTTAAATATATACGACAAAAATGTGATTCTTAAAGCTATTGAAGAGTCAATGAATATATTCCAGATACATGTTGAACTTGATAATAAATGTCTATTAAAGGCAGCAAGGGCATTTCTTATATTTCAGACTCTTGATAAATATTCCGAGATAATGAAATCGATGCCTTCAGTCGAAGACATTGAAGATGAGAGGTTTGATAATTCATTTACGGTAATGGTGATTACAAAGAATGACGAATCCCTTTTTCATAAAGAACTGAATTCTATTGCTGAAGTTCGGAATGTTGAGGTTGTAAGGATTACCGAAAAACATACCGAGAACATTATACAGGACGAGGATGACGAGGAATACCTGCAGGATAATAAACCCGATACGGCAGCTTTGGATTCAGCGGCCCAGGCTCAGAGAACGGGTATGGCAAAAAGGCTTACAAATAAAACGGTCCGTGTTGATATTGACAGACTGGATGTATTGATGAATCTTGTTAGTGAATTGATAATTATAAAAACAAGGCTTGATGATGTTGGAATGGGCGGAAAAACAAATGATTATATTACCGCCCTTGAAAACCTCGAGCGCATAACAACAAGTTTGCATGATGCGGTTATGAAGGTAAGAATGGTGCCCGTTGAAAATGTCTTTAACCGCTTCCCGAGAATGGTCAGAGATATATCCAAAGAATTGAAAAAAGACATTGCCCTGTATATGTCCGGGGAAGAAACAGAACTTGACAGAACAGTGATCGATGAGATTGGAGAGCCTCTTATACATATCATACGCAATTCAGCCGACCATGGTCTCGAGAAGCCAGAAGAACGCATTGCAAATGGTAAAAGCAAAACAGGGAGCATTTGGCTCAGGGCATATCAGGACGGAAATAATGTTGTAATCGAGGTAGAAGACGATGGTAAGGGAATAGATGTTGAAAAGGTACGAAAAAAGATTGTTGAAAGAGGTTTCGAGGAAGAAGAAGCTGCAGCTAATATGTCGGCAAATGAAGTTATGGGATATCTTTTCAAACCGAATTTCAGCACTGCGGATACAGTAACTGACCTGTCGGGACGCGGTGTCGGGCTTGATGTTGTAAAAACAAAAATTGAAGCACTCGGCGGGACAATAGAACTTGAAACCGAATTAGGAAAGGGCAGCAAGACAATTATCCGTCTGCCTCTTACCCTTGCTATAATACAAGCGCTGCTTGTAATGTTGGGATCCGAAAAATATGCTATTCCGTTAAGTTCAATAAGAGAAATAAATAATATCTCTCCTTCTGAAATAAAGAATGTCAGGAATCAGGAGGTTACAGTTCTAAGAGATATGGTAATACCTATCATACGACTTCGCGATATATTGGGAGTGCCCGCGGAAGAATCGGGTGCGGCTAAAAAAGAACTGACCTGTGTTATTGTGAAAAAAGGAGAAAAATTATCGGGATTGATTGTTGATTCGTTAATCGGACAGCAGGAGATTGTGATAAAGTCGCTCGGGAAGCTTTTAGCCGGTATACGCTGTGTAGCCGGAGCAACCATTTTGGGTGACGGAAATGTTGCGCTTATTATTGATGTAAATTCCATTGCATAAGATTGTATTTTTATTGCAGTTTGACAAAGGAGGATTGGGATAGTGGAAGCTGAAAAAAAACAATTTGTTGTATTTCGTCTCGATACTGAGGAGTATGGTGCGGATATAAACAAAGTAACGATAATTGAACGGACAATGAATATAACAAGAGTCCCGATGACACCCCCTTATATTAAAGGCGTTATAAACCTCCGCGGCGAAATTATTCCCGTGATGGACTTAAGGCTTAGACTTGGACTTGATGAGATAGATGGGAACGATGACACAAGAATAATTATATTAAATGTAGATAATGTTGCTTTTGGGATAATCGTTGATTCGGTATCTGAAGTTATGCAATTTGAAGACATTCAGATAGAAAGCGTCGGAAACATAATCAGTGATAAAGCCCTCGATTATATAAGCGGGGTAGCAAAAGCGAAAGAAAAACTTATTACTATAATAAACCTTGAAAAACTTATAGCGGATTTGCTGCCTGTGTAGAGTAGGGCTGTAATGCACTTAAAGGTTTTATTCTGAAAGGTGAATGGCATGGATTTATCATTATTGAATTCTTTCCATCTTGATGTTCTCAGGGAAATTGGAAATATCGGCGCAGGAAATGCTGCAACAGCCTTGGCAAAGCTGATAAACAAAAAGGTCGAAATGAAAGTTCCGCAAATAAGAATCATGGGGTTCAGCGAAGTCAACGAAGTACTCGGCGGAGCGGAAACCCCTGTGGTAGGCATTTTGTTAGCTGTTTTGGGTGATATTTCCGGATACATACTTTTTGTTTTGGAGCAAAGAGCGGCCAATACACTTGTAAATATCCTTATGAGCAAAAAACCGGATGAGGAGATGGAATATAATGAAATAACCCTTTCCGCCCTTAAGGAAGTGGGAAATATATTGACAAGCTCCTATCTTTCCGCTTTATCGGTTCTGACCGGATTGAATATTAAGCCGGATGTTCCTGCATTGGCTATTGATATGGCCGGTGCGATATTAAGTGTGCCTGCAATTGAATTTGGCAAAACAACCGATACGGTTTTGTATATAGAAACAGAATTTATTGAAGGCAAAGATAGAGTGATCGGTGATTTCTTCCTTGTGCCCGATACGGAATCATACATTCGATTGCTTGATACATTAGGAGCAATGTGCTAATGGCTGATAATATCATAAAGGTGGGGATGGCTGACCTGAACTATACCAGGCATCCTGGAGTATTAGTCACTTTAGGGCTTGGTTCATGTGTGGGTATTGCGCTCTATGATAAAAAAATAAAAATTATTGGACTCGCCCATATTATGCTTCCATGGTCGCACCAGGCAAAGAATATCGCAAATAAGGCTAAATTTGCAGACACCGGAATAATGCTTCTTATGCAAAAAATGACCGAAGCTGGTGCGTCTGTGAATAATATAGTTGCAAAACTGGCCGGGGGCGCACAGATGTTTTCATTTACAGGAAGCTCAGATATGATAAGGGTTGGTCAGAGAAATGTCGAAGCTACCAAAGCGGTCCTGCAGCAATTTCATATTCCTGTGATATCCGAAGACACGGGTGGGAGTTACGGCCGTACTATTGAGTTTTACTCGGAAGATGGTCGCTTGATGATAAAAACAATTGGATATGGAATAAAATATATTTAATTGATTTTCACTACTGAAGCAATAGAAATGCCTGTTCAATTTCAAAACACTCTGGTTGTATGCAGAAGGCTTATCTTTAAGCCTCGTTAATAAAAAACCATAATATCCGGAAACATCTTATAGATATGGAGGGCTTAATGCGGTATATTCAGATACTGCCTTTGCTGATGGCACTGGCTGCTGCGCTTATATCAGGTATTTTGGGTTTTTTCAAATCAATTCGGCAAAAAGAAGTAATCATGCAAATGGCATTGATTATGGTTATTTTTTATGTTACAGGGTTATTTGTCCGTTCAACGTTAATGTGCGCTGTAGAACAGATAGAACAGAAAAGAAAGGAAAGAGAAGAAGAGGAAAAGGAAGAAAAAGAAAAAGAAAAACAGCAGGAACTCGGCGCAAATATTGATATGACCGTTGGTGATGATTCTTTTGATCCTCTGCCTGTCAGCGAATTTATAAAAAGGGAGTTAAAAAGTGACAATTAGAGCCTAATTCCTTATTCAGCTTGTATAAACAATTCAATTAACCCTGGTTAATTACGTTTTATCGACAAAAAAATGCTAATAATTACATAAAAACATTGAAAAAGGTTGACATATGAAATGTCTACGATACAATAAAGGTAGAAGCAGCATAGAAAATAAAGGAATAATAATTAATTTACAAGTTTTATGCCGGTGAGATGCTGCTTACTTAAAAGAATATACAAAAGATAAGCCATACAAAGGCTGTCAGGAATAAAGCGGAATGGGGGATATATATG
>DATCLI010000409.1:0-2081 GCA_036563955.1 Clostridia bacterium
TATATAGGGAGGGTTGAAATTATATAAACCTTTTTGAAGAGAATATACATAATTTATATATGCTTATCCTGAAAAATGAACGAAACAATCAGGGCCTTATTCAAGCGAACACCGCAAGTTTTATATGCAAAATATCACCTTTTTGGATTAGAAAAATTAATTAAACTTTAAACTGCAGAAAAAGGAAAAGAAAAAATTTACCCGCGTCTGCTCGATCAAATAAAAATTATATTGACACGTCAGCGGAAGTATGGTATCGTAAAATTCGGAAAAACGTTTTTTATGTTTTTTTCCATAAGGGGTGTCAATCACTTTGGTTAGCAAATGCACTATAAAAGATGTGGCAAAACATGCGGGGGTCAGTATTTCCACCGTATCCCACGTTATCAATAATAATTATCCCGTCAGCGATGAATTAAGGTTAAAAGTCGAACAGGCTATTGATGAGCTCGATTATAAACCCCATGCATTTGCATCGAGCCTGAGAAAAGGGAATACCCATATAATCGGTGTTATTGCTACGCGCATCACAAATCCCTCCATAATGCGAATGGTTCATGGTATAGCTGAAGTTGTGGAACCTAAGGGATACAATCTTTTTATATCGAGTACTGATAATGATATTGATAAAGAAAAAAAATTGCTTAACCGTTTCAGCGAACGTATGGTAGATCTTATAGTTGTGTTTACTTCTACAAATGACGGCAAGATTTTTACAGACTTAATCAACAGGGGAATGCCTGTCATTATGGTCAACAGGTACATATCAGGGCTAAATATTGATATGGTTACGGCAGATCAATACAAGTCCAGCTATGATATTGTCCGTTACATGATCGACAGAGGACACAGGCGGATCATGACCACAAACCCGATGAGCAATCTCCAGCTCAGCATAGACAGGTACAATGGATATTTGGATGCACTGAAATCGGCCTGCATAAAGCCGGATCCGGATTTAATTCTTAACTGTGATTTCAGCAAAACGCAGGCTTATTCTGAAATGAAACAATATCTTGAAGCGACGAGGCGTGAGGATCTGCCTACCGGGATTTTTGTCGGAAGCGGTTATATGGCTGAGGGTGTTATACAGGCAATCTGCGAGGCAGGGCTGAAAATACCAGACGATATTTCACTTACTGCATACGGCGATGTCTGGGGTCATCGGCTGTTTTATCCGAGAATAACTTTTGTCGCAGAGCAGTGTTACAAGATCGGTCAGGAAACGGGCAAGCTTGCACTGCGCCGCCTGGTTGAAAAACAGAAGAAGAAGGACTGGCAGCCTATCGGGTTTAAGAAGATTATTATTCCCACATATATATTCGAAGGTGATTCGGTTAAAGATATAAATTAATCATTTTTTTCGCCGATATGAAAAACGTTTTTCATAGTTTTTCTAATAACAAGCAACCGAGGAAGTGATAGACATGAAACGTTCAGAAATCAACAAAGCGATTTTATACGCACGAAAAGTACTGGCAGATAATAATTTTCATTTGCCGCCGCTGGCCTTTTTCAGTAAACAGGAATGGATCAAAAGAAAGGAAGAGCAGCGAATAGCGATTCAGAACGGTATGGGTTGGGATGTGACGGATTACGGCCAGGGACGGTTTGATGAATTTGGACTGTGTGCGTTTACCTTGAGAAACGGAAATATTGATAAAGGCAAAAGCCATATACCTTATTCCGAAAAGATTCTCGTCATGAAGCCCGGGCAGAGACTGCCTCTGCATATGCATATTACCAAAGTGGAGGATATCATCAACCGGGGTCTGGGTACCCTGGTGGTTCAAGTTTACAATTCCATTGATGAATATACGGTCGACTATGAGTCCGATGTGGAAATTTACTGCGATGCGGTCAAGTACCGAGTCAAGCCCGGAGAGCTTTTGGAATTTAAACCTGGACAAAGTATTACGATTACTCCCGGTCTTTACCATAAATTCTGGGCTAAAAAAGAAGATGGCGTACTTATCTGCGGCGAGATCTCGTCAGTTAACGATGATAACGTAGACAACAGGCATGTTGAGAATATCACGAGGTTTGTGGAGATCGAAGAGGATGAAGAACCAATAGGGCTT
>DATCLI010000410.1:0-6554 GCA_036563955.1 Clostridia bacterium
CTCAATACATGAATATCTTCTATTCAACCGGTTCAAGCAAATCATAACGTATAACAGTCCCATCGGTGCGTACGGCGGGAATAATAACGTTTTCTTCCTTCTTAACGTCGATCTTAATATTGTAATATTTCAGCATATCAACAACACCATCCATGATCTTCAGCGAGCCTTCCAGATTATCGGGATCGGCAATTGCTTTTATAACGTACGGCGGTAAAAGTTTTCTGCCGTTTACCATCATGTATCCGCCTGCTCTGCGGACTTCGCTGGTCGCGATTATTCTTTCGTCATTTACCGCAAGCGCCTGCACATCGGCAGCTCTCAGCTCATTTAATACGGCCAGTATATTGTCGTCATCAACAGGCGCGTTTCCTATACCTTCAATAGTAACAATAACGCCTCTGCCCTTAACGGTTTTTAACCCGGCGATTATTTCAAGTCTAAGAATCTCCTCATTCAATTTTTCAATCGTTTCCGCATCGCTTTTGCTGTCGTTCCGGTAGAATTCGAGATCCTTCTGCAGCTCTTCTATCCGGTGCGTGAGCTGTTCATTCGTTTCCTGTTCCCTTAACAATTCCATAATTAAATCATTAACCCTTTGCTGTTCATAAACCGCAAGAGTATTATTCACTTTTACGCTCCTGTACTGCATTGCTATTATTATTCCCAATAACAGGCATACAACCGTTAAAGACGATAATTTAAAAACTTTCATTTTTCAATAACCTCCATACCCGATATCATGCTATCAACATTTTTGTAAGCTTTGAACCTTGGGATTATTATTTCGCCTTCCTTTTTAATATCAACGCGGATATTATATAAACGCATAATCACAACTGCCTCGCTTTCCTCAAGAGCCTGGGAAAGCAAATCGGGATCTCCTATCGCTTTTATTACATACGGCACGGGATAACGATTTCTGTTGATAAGTATTGTGGGACCGGCGCAAATCTGTTTGCTTGTTGCGAGAATTCTCTCGTCATTAATCGAAATGGCTTGAGCTCCGGCTGCTTTAAGTTCATTAAGAACAGCCGAAATATCTCCGTCGTGAATGATAAGCTCATTGGGATCCATGTCCGGATCTCGTGCGGGAGCGTCATTCAATGTTACTACAACTCCTCTTCCCTTTACATCCAAAAAACCGCATAAAAGTTCCAACCTGTCTTTTGTTTTCAACAGCTCGTTTATGATGGGGTTGCTGTCATTGCTTAACTGGCGTTCGGCTTCTTCTATTTCCTTTTCAATCTGCTGCAGTTGTTCGTGTAGTTTAAGTCCTTCTGCCCTAAGCTGTTCCAATTCATCCGTCAATTTCTGTACAGAAGAATCGCCTATAACGTTCGGCTGCCTGGCAGATAAAATAGTTCTGAACTGCATCGTGATAAACATACCTAAAATAATGAATACAACAAAAATTATGCCTTTTGTTGATTTGTCCGACAATACACTCCCCCTCCTTTCCAAACAGGCTGCTGCAAAGGCAATAAGTGCTGCGTCTTAAATGCAATGAATGCTATCGCCTTATATTTATTTTATAGGCTTTTTAAATAAGATACAATACTTTCCCGGAGGTAATATCAGTCAGCGAAAACATAACCCTCGGGAATTTTAGTGAAGGATAATGGTGATCAAAGCATCAGGATTATTGTTAGAGCAGTTCTTCTATTCTTACATTTTTGGCGACTGTTAAATCTATGTATTCATTGCCTATTTTTATTACCGGCTTTCCATACTGCTGCGGGTTAATATAAATAACTTCCGCTGTTCTCCCGTCGTTAAGCTTTACCTTATTTCCGACATAATAATGAGAAATGTTGGATAAAAATGTATTGAGAATGATAGTGTCAAGATATCCGAAGCAGTCATTCTGCATTAATTGAAAAACTTTAAAAGGCGAATTTTTCATTGTATATGATCGGTCTGCCGTCATTGCGTCAAATGTGTCCGCAACAGCGAGGACCTTAGCAAACAACGGAATTTGTTCTCCTTTAAGACCTACCGGGTATCCGGAACCGTCTTCCCTTTCATGATGATACAATACCGCTTCCTGAACTCTCTTATTAATCCCGTCCATATACTGTACGAGGTAATAACCGTATTCCGAGTGCTTTTTCATTTCAGCCAGCTCTTCATCCTCCAGCTTGCCCGGTTTATTTATTATTGCGGCAGGAATGCGGCTTTTTCCTATGTCGTGCAAAAGGCCCGCCTGAACCAGCAAATGGTTATCCTCCGGCTTTAACCTTAGCCATTTCCCTATAAGCATTGCGAGCATCGACACATTTATAGAATGGTAATATGTATATTCATCTACCTTTCGAATTTGAGTAATACATTCAATTATTTGGCGTCTTTTGTCCTTTTTAGCGTAAATGGAATCTGCTATTTGCACCGTTTTTTCAATGCTTACGGTTTTCCCGACAGATAAATCATGCAGAATTGTCTTAAACTGTTCGGTATCATTTTCGTAAGACTCGGAAAACACTTCCGCTTCACTGCGCGGTTTCGATTCCTTAGGCTCTCCAATCGACGCATCGTATTCATATACCCATAATTCTTCAATTCCAAATATCTTAAGCCTGTTTATTGTTAATGCGTCAAGCACGGTATTTTCCCAAACAATAACGGCGCCATAATCGCTGTATATCGTTTCGGCCGTTACCATACGGGGTTTACAGGCATCTATGTCTACTTTCATTTTTCTACTCAAGCTCCGTCCCTCCGTTATTCCGGGCATCATACGGCAAACGCCCTCCGAATTGAGCTTCTCTGTGTACGCCGCCTAATATAGGCTGGGAAATTTTTCGCCTCAACTTATTTATCGGTTAAAATCATATAACTCAAACAGTCTAAAATTTTCTACTACTTGAATTACCTCTTCAATTGAATCCGCATTGAAATCATCAAGAATCTTCTGAATTTTCGGATGAACATGCAATTCACTTTCTATAAATGATTTTTTAAAGCTGCTTTCATGCTTTAGTTTTTTAAGAAGCTCAAACTCCTCTTTGTTAAGATGCGACACTGCATTGAGGGTATGCATTAAACTAAGCCTGTTATTGTCAATCTGTTTTGTCTTTTTCCTGCGTTTGCCGCCCATACTTAACTTATTCCTCTCTATTCTGCCTATACTTTTTCACAGCAAATAGGCTTAGCTTTCAAATAAATGAAATCTGAGCCCGTAATAATATTATAGAATTGAAAAACTATGAATACAATATAATTTATAGAGAGAAATTTAATGATTAATGGTGAAAATTGCACAAAAAAAACTGTTTTTTGATATGCTTTTATGGGCGCGTTCCTCCGTTCATCCATTCAATAAACGCCGCTTCATCTATTATTTTTATTCCAAGTTCTTTTGCTTTTTTGTTTTTCGCGGAATTGGACAAAAGATCGTTATTTATCAAGTAATCCGTATTTGATGTAACCGAACCTGTAACTTTTCCGCCTTTCTCTTCTATTATGCCTTTAAGTTCGTCCCTGTTTTTAAAATTAAAAACCTGTCCGGTTATAACAAAAGTGATGCCGTTAAAAATCTGATCATCATCTGAAACATTTGTCTTTTCAAATTCCAATTCTTTCAGCAGATTGTCTATTAATCTTCTGTTCCTTTCGTTTGAAAAAAACTTAACATATTCACCGGCCATAATTTCACCAATTCCCTTTATTGAAATCAGTTCTTCAAAGTCAGCGTTTTTAATACGCTCCCAATCGTATGAAAAATGCCTGCATATCAATTTCGCATTCGAAAGGCCTACATTCGGAATTCCAAGGCTGTAAAGAAGCCTTATGGTACTTGTTTTTCTTGACCTGTTTATTGAATCCGCAAGATTACGGAAGGATTTTTCCCCGAACCCCTCCATATCAATAATTTCATCCCTGTATTTTTCGATATGGTATATATCCGCGTATTCTTTAATAAATCCCTTCGATATAAACTTTTCTATCGTTGCCTCCGACAGCCCGTCTATTCCCATCGCGTCCCGGGAAACAAAATGAGTAAAGGATTTTATTTGTTTTGCGAGACAATCTTCGTTTAAACAATACAAAAACTTAATGCCATTTTCGTTCCTTATGCTTGTTTTCTCGCTGCAAACCGGGCATTTGGAAGGTATTTCTGCTGTACCGCTTTTTGAAAAATTCTCTGAAACCTGCGGTATTATCATATTTGCCTTATAAACGCCTATAGTGTCTCCAATACCCAATTCAAGGCTTTCCAACATACTTATGTTGTGCAGGCTCGCTCTCTTAACAGTTGTCCCTTCAAGCTCAACAGGTTCGAATACGGCAATAGGGTTAATAAGCCCTGTTCTTGAAGCGCTCCATTCAATATATAAAAGCCTCGTTTCTTTTATTTCATCCTTCCATTTGAAAGCAATTGAATCCCTCGGAAACTTTGCGGTAGTTCCAAGCGATTCTCCGTAGGAAATATCATCATAAATAAGAACCAGGCCATCTGCCGGGAAATCACTGCCAGGTATTTTCTTCTCAAACCATTCAATAGCCTGTTCAATATTATCAGAATCGACTTTCTTATGCTCTACAACGTCAAAACCCTGGCTTTTAAGCCATCTCAACTGGTTAAACCTTGAATTGCCGAAATCCGCATTTTCTGCCGAAACCACCGAAAACGCAAAAAAATAGACATTCCTGCCTGCCGTAATTTCATTATTAAGCTGACGTACGGAACCGCTGCACAAGTTCCTTGGGTTTTTATATTTCTGTGCGGCATCAGCAATCTCCCGGTTTATTTGTTCAAAATCGGAATAACTGATAACCGCTTCTCCTCGTAATACAAGATTTCCTTTAAACGGTATGCTCAGCGGAATGTTTTTAAAAACCCTGACATTATTTGTTACAACTTCCCCAACTTCTCCGTTTCCGCGCGTAACTGCCTTAACTAAACCGCCGTCTGCATATGTAAGGACTATTGTAATCCCATCGAGTTTCCACGACAAAACTCCTTTTTGACTGCCAAGCCACTGCTTCAGATCATTAACATCCTTTGTTTTGTCAAGAGACAGCATCGGTTTTTGATGGTATTCCTTCGGAAGGTTCGAAATAAGCTCATAACCAACTTTAACGGTGGGACTGTTTGACAGCGATACACCGGTTTCCTTTTCCAACTCAACAAGTTCGTCATATAATGAGTCGTATTCCTTATTCGACATAATTTCCGTGTTCTGCTGGTAATACGCTTTAGATGCTTCATTTAATAATTTTACAAGCTCTTTCATCCGGTCAAGTTTACTATCCATATCATTTCACCCCAAAGCGTAAACTTGCTTTGCCCGTTAATTAAATCACCACAGGCAGCAGGTTTTCAGGTTTCATTTAATGATTTAAGCAATTGAAGATGCCGCATTAGCAATTTCAACTCAGGTTGCCCATCTGCTATTCGGTTATATCGACAAGTATTTTATATATCCCGTTTTCTTTATAAGCGCCGATACATTCAAGGATACGTATTGTTCCATTAAGTATCCCGCCGGCCATAGTCTCTCTGAACTCATCAGATTCCAGCCGCTTATGGTCCTCCTCGTTTGTAATATAGGCCGTTTCTACAAGCACCGCAGGCATTTCGGACAGCCTTAAAACTCCCAAATCATTTTTTACGACTCCATTGTATTTCGTATCGGCTACCTTGTCTATTTCTTCTCCCATCATCTGGGCAAACTGTTTACTCGTATATTCACCGTGGGTTTTCCCATAATGGTAAATCTCTGTACCATTATATAATTGCCAATTTTTTCCTTCAAACGCATTTACATGGATGCTCACAAAAAAGGTTGCTTTTATTTCATTTGCAATTCTCGGCCTTGCCCATACGTCTTCCTTCCAGAAACTATGAAGCGCCTTGTCCTCTTCCCTGGTCATAACAACCTTAATCCCCGCGTCTTCAAGCTTTTTCTTAAGTCTCAAACCGATATCAAGCGTAATATCCTTTTCATAAAAGTCTTTATCATACGGTGAAACAGTACCGGGATCATAACCTCCGTGTCCCGGATCGACTACAACAACTACATCCTTGATCTCCTTTCCTGGCGGAGGCGGAGTAGGTGTCGGTGAAGGCGTCGGGGTTGGAGTCGGTGTCGCTGTGGGTGTGGGTGTGGGCGACGGTGACGGGGTCGGGGCAATAGCGGACATTAAAGCCCTGACAGGATGAAAATCTCCCCCAAGAACAGTGTATAAAGCAATTGAACATAAAACTAAGAGTATAATAAATGTCGCCAATCTAACTGGAAAAGATAATCTGTACCATCTTCGTTGATGCCGCGAATTGTTGAAATTACGTTTCTCTGTATTTACAATCTTGATATCTTTCATTAAGTTCCCTCTAATCGGTCAGAATTAGTATGCTGCAGCTAATAAGTTTTAACGATGGGATAAATATCCAATAAATTCATTGTTAAAATTATTAATTACTCAATATAATACAATAAATTCTGTTTCACTTCAACAGTGAGTGTAGTTCCGCAGCCAGGCACAGGCTCAGCCTCGCTGCCATACATGCATAACGGCGAAAAACCTTACTGCAAATATCTGTCTATATC
>DATCLI010000411.1:0-2512 GCA_036563955.1 Clostridia bacterium
CGCAACGATTAAAGCCGGAGGCAACATTGTTTTACGCAGGGGTATGACGGGAAACGGGAAAGGGCTCCTTGTGGCAGGCGGCGATATTATTGCGAAATATATTGAAAACAGCCGTGTTGAAGCTGGTAACGATATTAAAGCTGAAGCGATAATGCATTCGGATATAAAATGCGGGAACCGTCTTGAACTGGGCGGCCGCAAAGGTCTTTTGGTCGGCGGGATGGCACGGGTAGGCAGAGAAATTGAAGCCAAAGTTATCGGAAGCTATATGGCTACTACCACGAGCATAGAAGTAGGCGTTGACCCGCATGTAAGAGAGAGATACAAATTCTTAAGGACGGAATTAGTAAAACTGGAAGAAAACTCAAAAAAGGCAAACCAGGCTATTGTACTGCTCAGAAGAATGGAAGCGGCAGGGGCGCTTACTGAAGAAAAAAAGGGAATATTGGATAAAAGCGTCCGATCAAAAATATTTTTTGACAGCCGTATCTCAGAGTATAAAGAAGAACTGATGAAATTGGAACAAAAGCTTCAGCAGGAAGTTAAGGGGCGCATAAAAGTTTTAAATTATCTGTATCCAGGAACAAGAATTTCCATAGGTTCGGCTAATATGCATGTAAAAGAAACCTTGCAGCATTGCACGCTGTATAAAGACGGTGTAGATGTACGAATTGGCCCGCTGTAACAGTAGAATTGCAAAATAACTCCTATTGGTATGTAAAAATTTTCGGGAAGTGGTAATATGGCAATTAAACCAATTGATTTACAAATTATGATACCAAGAGTAAATGAAATGTCGCGCGTTCAAAATGAAGAACAACAGCGAACCCTGGCGTCGCACCAGAACATGGTTCAAACGACGGAACAACAGGCTGAGAGAAATACGCGGCAAGTGAATTCCCGGGAAGAAACGCATAATACGGCAATCCGAGAAAAGCAGCAAAATGAAAAAAGGCAGTCGCAGCAGCAGGATAAAGGGAATGAACCTGACAAAGAAAGAAAATTGCAGCAGCGGGAAGATAATAAACAAAAATCTGCAGGCACGACAATCGATATACGAGTGTGAACCATAACGAGGCAGGAGATGTATTTATAACGGGTAATTGGCGGCAAATAAACTTTTACTGATGATAAAATAACAGAGGTGCAAAAGATGACGGCTTTTTTTGTCTGTATCATCCTGATAGGGATTATGATAGTCAGTATAACAATAGTATGGATTGTGATTGAGCGGAAAAATTCGCGGGATTACCGGCTTGAAATAGATGAGCGCAGGTATGAGCTTCAGCAGACGATTGAAGATGCGGAACAGCTTATTGATGAATTGAATAATTTTTCGGACTATATTGTTGGCAGGATGGAAGAAAAGCAGCAGGAAATTGAATCTATTATAAAGTCTGTCTCTGAAAAAGCCGATCTTATTGAAAACATTGCCGTACAGGCTTCAAGCACAAATCAATTCCAGGAAAAAAGTGAAGATGAAATATCTGAAGTTTCTATTGTCACAGAGAATAATCAGGAAGAGCCCGCCGAAACCATCCAGGTGAGAAAAGGAAAGATAATTTCATTTGACGCCAAAAAGCGGGAAGTTATGAATCTGTACAAAAAGGGAGTATGCAGTACCGAGATTGCAAGAATGCTGAATATGGGAAAAGGCGAAATTGAATTAATTTCGCGCATGAGTAAATAGATTTCAAAGCAGAGTGGGGTTTTGTATGACAAAAATCCATGGAAAAAGTGTATTGCTTGGAATGGGTTTGGGAATTATATTGACAGCGCTGCTTGGGTGTATATTTTTTCTTGGGTATACTCCCGACATGGATGAAGCTAAAATTAAATCACTTGCTAAAAAATACGGAATGATTGAGCCCGGAGAACTTGCCCAAATTAGTGTTAGCGGCAGGATTACCATTGAGGTTGAAGAAAAAGATACTCTGTCGCAGATTGCCAAAAAGCTCCGGGATATCGGTCTTATAAAGGAAACAATGCAGTTTCAGCTTAAAGTATTAAATCGTAAATCAGAAGACAAAATATTGCCCGGTATATACGAATTTACCGGGAACGAAGACGAGCAGGAGATTATTAATATTCTTACCGGCGGATAATAGCAAATTTCTGAACATTAATCCCGAAGGTCCCGCTTTCCGGAACGCGACAGCAGTGTCTCGACCCGTTAATCACCCGCTTGCTGTTTGGTGGGTAAGAAAGATTTTACACTACTTGATTTCGAGATATGTCTGTGTTAATATATTAAAGCAATGCATATTGTGCGGGTAAATTAAAACCAGCACAGGATTTATTGGAAAAGTCTTTTTATATGCCGGCTTAAGTTAAAGATTTGCCGCTGTGATGGAATTGGCAGACGTGCTTGACTCAAAATCAAGTGTCCTCTGGACGTGCCGGTTCGACTCCGGCCAGCGGCACCAAGGTTATCAGGCTGAAATGGATATAATATTTTATCTGTTTCAGCCTGATTGTTTATTATCGAAACTATACATATCTTGCGCCATAT
>DATCLI010000412.1:0-7127 GCA_036563955.1 Clostridia bacterium
AGTTTAAACGGCGTTTGATCTTCAACGATTCGCGATACCCGTACCCCTTTGCTTGAGAGAAGCTGACGGCTTGCCTTTGAAAGATAGCTTGAAAAAGGAACATTCCCTTCCTGCGCTTCGAATATAACGGTTTTTCTCCTGTACGGGGCGCCGTTTTCGGTACGGGTAGTATTTACATTGGCGATATTCTCGGCTATTATATCCATCCTAAGGCGCTGCGCGGTCAATGCCGACGCGCTTGAATCCAATGCGCTGAAAAATCCCATAATAACTACCTCCCGCGGATAACGGTCCTGATTTTGTTAAATTGACCGCTCATTCTTTGTATCAGCGTATTATACCGCAATGTATTAACAGCGAGCTTCGCCATCTCTCTTTCGATGTCGACATTGTTTCCGTCAAGCCTATAGCTGTAATTGCTGTAATCTTCAACTACCTTAATATCCCCCGAGCCCGTAAGGCGTGATTTCCCATTTGAAATACGGCTGTATTTCATTTCCGAGTTAAGAAATTCTTCAAATTTTACTTCTTTTCTTTTATAGTTGGGTGTGTCAACGTTTGCGATGTTTTGTGAAATGATGTCATTTCTCAGCCATGCGGCGTCTAACGACTTTTCCAGATTATTCTTAGGAAAAAGCAATTTATTCAGCAATTGTATCACCCCTTAAAGAATATGCATTCCCTTTATCTTATGTAAACGATAACTTAAGTAATATTTTAACGCAGAAAAACAATCTATGCATATATTACCATATTGTTTTACAAAATACAATAAAAGACCTTTGAAAACAACAAATTTCTCGCTTTTTTATTTTTTACATCACTAATCCCCGCGGATCCTCCGTTTATTATTTTTTATCGTGAATTAAGAAATATAACGCAGACGTTAAACGAAAGTATTTTAAAGAATCAAAAATTAAAAGCGTGAAACAATAAAAGCAAAGCTAAAATTCATTTTTTGCGGAATTGACATAAAAAAATCAGCCAGCGTCACCATAACTTACTACTCATATATTAAGTCTTTGCAGACATAATAAGTAGTGAGGAGGTGAGACAAAGATGGCAACAAACAACTCAAGAAGCAAAACTCAATTTGACAACATGAAGTACGAGATTGCAAACCAACTGGGTATCAACCTTAAACAGGGGTACAATGGCGATCTGACCTCAAGGGAAGCCGGAACAATCGGTGGTAACATAGTGAAAAAGGTTTTCCAGAGCTATACCGGAAATCAGTATCCTCAGTACGATACGAATAACAACAAATAACCGGCTGCTGAATTTCCTTCTTCAAACTTGACCACTAAACGCTTTGCATAAACATTTGATTTAGTTGTTTTATCGAATGCGGATACAAACGGCAGGAAATTGTTTAAAACAATTCCTGCTGTTTTTTGTCCTTTTTCTCTATTTCTTTTTCTCTATTCTCTTTTTCCGCATCTTCTTTTTTCTTCCCTACGAGAACAGAAATTTTGTCAAGAAATCCCGGCAGAAAATCGATGATACGATCAATCGCCGTATTGTGTTCGACAGGAAGCAGCTTAATTGCATTATTTTTACCCACAACCACAAAAGCAACCGGATGAATGGTAACGCCGGCCCCGCTTCCTCCGGCAAAAGGAAAGGCTTCACTCTGCTCTGTTTTCCTGTCTCTTTGTCCCTGGTAATCCCCTCCACCGGCGGCAAAGCCGAAAGCTACCCTCGAAACCGGAATGATTACAGCATCATCTGCAGTTTGCACCGCGTCGCCGACAATTGTATTAACATCTACCATATCTCTGATGCTTTCCATCGCGGTCTTCATTAATTCATCAATAGGATGCGTCCCCATCCCTTCACCTCCAAATTATTTCAATAAATATAACCCTAATTATCCTTTACAATTAACGGTAAATATATTCAGCTTTTTTAAAACAATTTTTCTCTGAATACACGGCCTGAACTCACATTATGTTGCAGCTGAATGAGCTTTTGTATCTAAATCATGCCGTTTTCCGGCATAAAGGAGGATTAACACCAATACATTCAGCAGCATTATCCTGAAAACCGCATGAAACATGAGTTTGTTCCGGTTATTCTGAAAATCTGGAACGAGGCTGAAATTTCCGTGTTCAAGGCTGAACCAGGCCGAAAGCAAAATTATGAAACAATTCCACAGCGAAAGGATAATTCCATATATTATTGCATTTGCGGCCGCATCTTCGATGGAAAATGATCCTGTCAGCTCAAGCTTTTCAATATGAAGCTTTTTTCCCTTGTTTTTGCGTACTGCTCCGACAATTAAATTTAAAAAATTCCTATGGAGGGTTCTTTTTTCTTTTAATCCAAGCATCCACTGCTTCCGGTCTTTTTCTTCCGTACCTCTTTTAATTTCGAAAACTGGAATATATTTTAGTATAGTACCTTTAACCGTATAGGCGATACCGGCATCCTTTGCAATAAACTCCACAAAAATCCTGAAGTTAGCCAATAGCAGCAGCAATATCAACAAAAAAAAGGAAATTAAAAAAACCGGCATATACATTATTTCACCTCACCGGTTATTTTATCCAATTTAAGCCGTTATATCCTTCTATTCCCCGGCATTCCCGGTTTAACCCGGTATAATCAGTCAACCGGAATTTCATCCATTACCGTCTGGATGTCATTAATGTCAATACGCGGAAGTTCGTTGACTGAATTAAAACCGAAAACCCTTAAGAATTCATCCGTTGTTCCATACAGTTTCGGTTTGCCCGGACTATCCTTCCTGCCCAATTCACATATAAGGTTTTTTTCAAGCAGGTTTAAAATCACATTGTCCGAGTTCACTCCTCGAATATGTTCAACATAAGCCCTTGTAACAGGCTGATGGTAAGCAATTACTGCAAGGGTTTCATACGCTGCCTGCGAAAGTCCCTGTTTTTTCCTGGCTTGCCCGAGCTGAACTATGTATTTTTCATATTCCGGCTTCGTACAAAGCTGGTAACCCGTACCTATCCGCCGCAGCATAATGCCCCTTGAAGAATTCTTATATTTCATTTCCATATTTGACAATATGCTGATCGTGGTTTTTTTATCCTGGCTAATTATCTCGGAAAGCTTTTCAACGGGAACCGAATCGCCCGAAGCGAATAATACGGCTTCCAATATGCTTTCAATTTCCCTCAAATCTTGCATATGCAAAGCTTCCTTTCATACCTTCCGGTCTAAGCGCCTTCATCCCTGACAGCCCTTCCTGGTTTAATATATATTTCACCAAATTCAACCTCCTGATGGATTGTTGCTTTTCCGGATTTGGCTATCTCAAGCGCGGCCAAAAAACCTGTCGCGACTTCAAGCTTCGATGTTTTTTTCAAATTAAAGATCGCGGAAAAACACAGCCTCACGCCTCGTTTAAGCATATCCAGCAGCTGCTTTATTTTCACTCTTAACGAAACACGTTCGTGCTGTATGATACGCTTCATTTTTTGGGATTCGTCGTTTTGCCTGTCAAAGTAAGCCTGAAGGGTTTTTTGATAGCATTCTTTCAGCAGAGAGGGCGATACCTCAAGCTCTATTTCATAAGCCGATTCCGGAAGGGGTTCCGGTAATTTGTAATGGACCTTTTTCCATTCGGCTTCCCTGTTTCTCAGGATTTCGGTAAAATCCCTGACCTTTTTGTATTCAATAAGCTTTAGAACCAACTCTTCACGCGGGTCTTCCTCGTCAACAGTTTCATCTTTCCGCTCGGGCAGCAGCATGCGTGACTTTATATGTAAAAGCGTGGCCGCCATGACAAGAAATTCGCTCGCAATTTCAAGATCCATTTCCTTCATTGCAAAAAGATAGTCCATATATTGATCGGTAATTTCAACGATTGGTATGTCATATATATCTATCTTATTTTTTTCAATAAGATAAAACAATAAATCAAAAGGCCCTTCAAAATCTTTAATTTTAATCACACAACGATCATTCGGCGTATTTGTCATAAGTAGCTCCTCAGGATCGGTAACCGGTCATCGGTTATCGCTCCAGTCTATTTTCATTGCAGCCCTTACTTCATTCATCGTTTTTTCCGCGGTTTCACGGGCTTTACTGCTGCCTTCATATATGACGTCCTTTATATAGTCCGGACGTTTTAATAGCTCCGTCCTTTTTTCATATATAGGCGTATGGAATTCCTGCATTTTTTGGGCAAGGTTTTTCTTGCACTGCACGCATCCTATCGCGCCTTTCCTGCAGTTTTCTTCTATTCCTGGGACCTCGTTTTCATTGAATATTTTATGGAATGCAAAAACAGTACATATTTCCGGATGCCCCGGATCCGTTTTCCTAATTCGGGCAGGGTCGGTAATCATATTCATTACTTTTTGGCGCACCTCATCCGGAGTATCTGCAAATGCTATCGTGTTGTTATAGCTCTTGCTCATTTTCCTTCCGTCAAGGCCGGGAAGTACTTTCGCTTTCGTTAAAAGCGACTGTGGTTCGGGGAAAACCTCACCGTAAAGAAAATTAAACCTCCGCGCTGTTTCCCTCGTCAATTCCACATGCGGAACCTGATCTTCGCCAACCGGGACATAATCGGCTTTATACATCAGAATATCCGCGGCCTGCAGGCACGGATAACCTAAAAAGCCATGAGTAGTTATATTCTTTTCCTTTATCTGTGCCAGCTGATCCTTATAAGTGGGATTGCGGGTAAGCCATGAAATAGGCGTTATCATTGAAAACAGCAAATTAAGCTCCGCATGCTGTTTAACAGCGCTTTGGAGAAAGAAAACACAACGGGACGGATCAAGCCCCGCACTGATCCAGTCGGCTACCATTTCGGTAATATTATCTTTATACCCGGAGGTATCTTCATATCCTGTTGTCAGCGCGTGCCAATCGGCGACAAAATAGTGGCACGAATACTCGTCCTGAAGACGTATCCAGTTTTCCAGGGCTCCGAAATAATTCCCAAGATGTAATGTGCCTGTGGGGCGCATGCCGCTGAGTATTGTCTTTTTCATAAAAACCTCCGCAACTTCCAGATGTTTTACAGCAAGGTACCGTTTAAAAACCTTACCGGCTCAACATAATATTATCTTATCATACGCATAAAGTCTATAGATAAAAAAGCAGACGCAATCATACAAACAGGCCGATAATTTTATCCGTTACCCACAGCATGCTGTCTGCTATAGGTTTTGTAAAAAATCCGATAACCGTACTTATTATACCGGGAAAAACAATGACGGCAACCAGAAATATCATACCTATTATTCTCTCGTACTGCATAAAACGGAAATACTTATCTGCAGGCAGTATGCCCGATAGTATTTTTGAACCGTCAAGAGGCGGTACGGGCAGAAGATTAAATATCGCAAGATTAAGATTAATGGAAAAAAACATTGATAAAAACAGCAGCCAGTACGTTACTATACTACTGCCGCGCACAATATTTTCGTACATTGTAACAAAAGATATCTGATAAAGAAAAATACCCATGAACGCCAATATGAGATTTGAAAGAGGCCCTGCAATGCTTACAAGCATCATGCCCCTTTTTCTGTCCCTGAAAAAATACGGGTTCACCGGAACAGGCTTGGCCCATCCTATACGGGCAACAACGAGCATAATTGTCCCTATCGGATCAAGGTGCTTTAACGGGTTAAGGGTAAGGCGCCCCTGTTCTTTCGCCGTCATGTCTCCAAGCCTGTAAGCCGTATATCCATGAGCCAGCTCATGGATTGTCAGAGATATAAGAAGGACCGGGATTATTAATATATATTGTTCAAGGCTTTGATTCAGCATAAATATCTCCTCTTTTGAATCAATACGAATAAGGCGGCAAAAAGTCTACAATCCCAAAAATTCCAGCACGGGCTCGAGAAAAACAAATATACCGATAAGCACGGCTGAAGCAGCGGATACAAGAACGGCAGCCGCCGCAAGATCCTTTACCCTTTTTGCTTCTTTCGAATATTCTTTTGTTACCATGTCAACAAGCGTTTCAGCGGCTGTATTCACTAATTCCGAAACAAAAACAAAACCGAATGCCGTAAAAACCAGCGCCCATTTTACAAGTGAAATTCCAAACAATATGCCTGTTATAACAACAATAACCGCCGTTACGCAGTGTACCCTGAAATTCCTTTCCTGCGTAAAGGCCGTTTTTATTCCGTGTGCGGCATATTTAAAGCTGTCAAATAAAGTTCTGCTTTTCATACCATTTCTCCATAAAACACATTAATCAATTACGAGTCAGCCCGATTTCGGACAAAATCCGTTCCTGTTTTTCTTCCATTACCGCGTCCCTCTGCGGGCTTTCATGATCATAGCCGAGCAGGTGCATCAGGCCGTGAAGCGTTAAAAACGCAAGCTCCCTTTCATTCCCATGTCCGTATTCCTTTGCCTGCTCAATGGCTTTTGGAACAGATACAACAATATCGCCGAGAAAAAGCATTCCGTCTTCCATATCCATCTCATCAGGTTTTACCTCAAATTTCCCATCCTTCATTTCAAGCATCGGAAACGACAGGACATCGGTGACGCAATCTTTATTTCTATACTCCCGGTTTATCCTTTGAATTTCTTCATTCTCGACAAGGAGAATGGAAACCAATGATGGGTACTCGATATTCTCAATCCTCAATGCGGTATTCACCAAATTCGTCAGCAGAGTTTTTATACTCTTTAGAGGAAGATACTTCTTCTTCAGCTTGCTTTGAACCACTACCTTCATTCTTTTTCTCCCTTTTCTCCTGTTGTATTATATTATATACCTGATTATCAAGTTCAGTCAGGGAATTCTTTTTCTCAAGTTCCGGATATTCATTCCTTTCGTGAAAAACTCCGCTTAATACGGTCAGGAAGGCATTCGCAATATCGTTCATATCCTTGAGCGTCAGGTCGCAGTTATCGAGCTGTCCGTCATCGAGTTTATCTTTAATTATTTTTCGAATTAATCCTTCTATCTTGCCCTTTGTTTTATCCTGCATCGAGCGGACGGCAGCCTCAACGGAATCGGCAAGAAGAACAACAGCAGCTTCCCTGCTCTGCGGTATCGGTCCTTCGTAACGGAAATTGCCTTCTTTCACTTCTACTCCCTTTTCTCCCTGCTTTGCCTTATGGTAAAAATACGCAACGAGGGTAGAGCCGTGGTGCTGCACTATTATATC
>DATCLI010000413.1:0-3598 GCA_036563955.1 Clostridia bacterium
GAATACAGAAAGAAGAAACTGCCGGTGAGGTTGAGAACATGACAGATAATACTGAAATTGAAAAAGAGCAAAACGACGGCAGGGAACAGCAGGCGCCGTCAGAGCCGGAAAAAGAAGGCGATACCGATAAAAAAGCGGAAGAAAAAGCTATCGATAAGAAGGATGAAGAGTTGAATGAATTAAAAGACAGGTTCCAGCGGCTTGCTGCTGAGTTTGATAATTATAAAAAAAGGACGACGAAGGAGAAGGAAAAACTGTACTGCTGCGCTGCAGCAGATATAGTCGCGGCCTTTCTCCCCGTTTTGGATAATGTTGAGCGTGCCGTGGCAGCATCTGATGAGCCGTGTGGCCAGAATATAAAAGAAGGAGTACAATTAATTCACAGGCAAATTCTGGATATTCTTTCAAACATGGGAGTGAAACCGATAGAAGCAGTTGGAAAAGCCTTTGATCCTGATTTCCATGAGGCTGTGTCGCACGTTAAAGATGAAAAATATGGAGAAAACGAAATTATTGAAGAATTCCAGAAGGGTTATATATATAAGGATGAAATTGTAATTCGCCATTCGATGGTTAAGGTGGCTAATTAATGAAAAACTTAAGTCTGTAGAGTAATACCCAAAACCGAAAGACGCTATCTTTGACCTTAAATATAGAATTATAGGAGTGATTTTTTTATGGCAAAAGTGATAGGAATAGATTTGGGCACAACCAATTCCTGCGTTGCAGTAATGGAAGGCGGAGAGCCTGTTGTAATCCCGAATGCGGAAGGAAGCAGGACGACACCTTCGATTGTAGCATTTTCGAAAACCGGTGAGCGGCTTGTAGGACAGGTTGCGAAGCGCCAGGCTATAACAAATCCTGAGAGAACGGTAATGTCAATAAAAAGGGACATGGGTTCAAACAGGAAAATAAATATTGACGGCAAGCAGTATACACCGCAGGAGATTTCCGCTATGATACTTCAAAAACTGAAGGCCGATGCGGAAGCCTATCTTGGGGAACCCGTCAAGCAGGCTGTTATTACCGTGCCGGCATACTTCAGCGACTCACAGCGTCAAGCGACAAAAGATGCCGGAAAAATAGCGGGCCTTGAAGTGCTTCGCATAATCAATGAACCGACGGCTGCTTCTTTAGCATATGGACTGGATAGAGAACATGATCAGAAGATACTTGTATTCGACCTCGGAGGAGGTACATTTGACGTATCGATACTTGAAATAGGCGATGGGGTTTTTGAAGTTCTTGCTACGAGCGGGAATAACCGTCTTGGCGGCGATGATTTCGACCAGAGGGTTATAGACTGGATGGTTGCCGAGTTCAAGAAGGATCATGGAATAGATTTGAAAAACGACAAGATGGCTCTGCAGCGATTGAAGGAAGCTGCCGAGAAAGCAAAAATCGAGCTGTCCGGCGTGACTACTACGAACATTAATCTTCCGTTTATAACCGCGGATGCTTCAGGTCCTAAACATCTTGATCTTACTCTCACAAGAGCAAAATTTGACGAACTGACTGCGGATTTGGTTGAGAAAACGATGGAACCTACCCGAAGGGCGCTGGCGGATTCCGAGCTTTCCCCATCAGAAATAGACAAAGTGCTGTTGGTAGGCGGTTCCACAAGGATTCCTGCTGTTCAGGAAGCAATAAAAAAATTTCTCGGCAAGGAACCTTTTAAAGGGATCAATCCTGACGAATGCGTTGCAATAGGTGCGGCAATTCAGGCAGGCGTGCTTTCCGGAGAAGTCAAGGATCTGCTGCTGCTTGATGTCACACCGCTGTCCCTTGGAATTGAAACTCTTGGCGGTGTATTCACAAAACTGATTGAAAGAAACACGACAATTCCTACAAAGAAAAGCCAGATATTCTCCACGGCCGCGGATGGTCAAACCAGTGTTGATATCCGCGTATTTCAGGGTGAAAGAGAAATGGCGGCAAATAACAAGCTGCTTGGGAATTTCCAGCTTTCAGGCATTCCGCCTGCTCCAAGGGGTATTCCTCAGATAGAGGTTACATTCGATATTGACGCAAACGGAATTGTGCATGTATCGGCAAAAGATCTTGGCACCGGAAATGAACAAAAAATCACGATTACCGCATCGACCAATCTGTCTGAAACCGAGATTGACAGAGCGGTGAAAGAAGCTGAAAAGTATGCTGCGGAAGATAAAAAGAAGAAGGCGCTTATTGAAGCAAGGAATAATGCCGATTCACTGATTTATCAGACTGAAAAAACGCTGAAGGAATTGGGTGACAAGATTGATCCTGCCGATAAGGCAAGTATTGAAGCCGAACTCAACAATTTGAAGGAAGTTGTAAAAAGCGATAATGCCGATAGTATAAAAGCGGCTTCAGAGAAATTGTCACAGGCATTTTATTCGGTATCTCAAAAAATATATCAGCAGAATCCGGGAAATGCAGGGGGATTTAACCCCGGGGCCGGAGAAGGTGCAGGCCCTGAAACAAATGCCGGGCAGGATGATGTGTATGACGCCGATTATAAAGTGGTAGATGACGACGAAAAGTAAGGTAAAATGCATTGTTGCTTTAAGCATAGCATGATTATTCGACGAGTCAAAGGAAGCCTTTGACTCGTTTGCCATTTGAAAGCTATTTGTTATTGTTCAGATGCGCGATACTTATAAGAACTAATGTACAATAAAAGGAAACTATAGCGGAATGAAGCTCCTTGTTTCCGTTATTGTACATTAGTTTAAAAAGCTACGTCTGAATAGTAATGTTAGCTGAAGACGAATAGTAACGTTAGTTGAAGGCCGGCTGTAAGTGTGCTATAATTTTTGAGTTGTTTGAATCAACTGTTGGGGGTTGGTTAATTTGCCCGAAAAAAGGGATTATTATGAAGTACTTGGCGTAGACCGAAACGCAAGTGAAGCAGAGCTGAAAAAGGCGTATCGTAATCTTGCCAAAAAATATCACCCGGACGTAAATCCCGGCGATAAGGAAGCCGAAATCAAATTTAAGGAAATAAATGAAGCATATGAAGTACTGAGTGATCCTCAAAAACGGCAGCAATATGACCGCTACGGGCATGCCGGCCTTAATGGAACCGGATTCGGTGGTTTTGACGGATTCGGAGGCTTTGACTTTGGTTTCAGTGACATATTCGAAGATTTTTTCGGATCGCCCTTTGGCAGCACGAGAAGAAGACAAAAATCCGGACCGAAAAGGGGAGCCGATCTTAAATACACTCTGGAAATATCATTTAATGAAGCCGTATTCGGCACAAATAAGGAAATCCATGTTACACGGCTTCAAACATGCAATAAATGCAGTGGTACGGGAGCTAAGCCCGGCACATCGCCGCAAACATGCAAGCACTGCGGCGGAACCGGTCAGATCCGTCATGTCCAGGCTACGCCGTTCGGACAAATGATTAACATGAGGACCTGTGACGTTTGCCGAGGTGAAGGCACGATTATTGCCGATCCCTGCGAAGAATGCCGCGGCACCGGAAGACAGCGCAAAACTTCAAAGATTGATATAGAAATACCGGCGGGAATTGATAACGGCCAGACAATATCGCTGCGCGGCGAGGGTGAGCCCGGTACAAAAGGAGGGCCGCCGGGTGATTTATATG
>DATCLI010000414.1:0-2776 GCA_036563955.1 Clostridia bacterium
GTATCCCGAAATGCCGCCGAGAATAATCCCAAGCACAAAACTGATTATTGTTCCGGCGAAAGGAACGGTCAGCGATATCTGACTTCCCAATATTATACGTGAAAATAAATCCCGTCCCATACCATCCGCACCCATCAATAATATCGCTCCGCCTTCATCGACTCCAAACAAATGGATATCGGTTTCAATTAATCCGAATAATTTGTATTCACATCCCTGGGTGAACCATTTAATCTTGTAAATTTCATCCTTGTTTTCAAAATATATTTTCTTTTTCGTGACCGGATCACGTTCCATATCTATGCCGTATACGAACGGGCCTATAAATTTGCCCTCGTGAAACATATGTATTTTTGTCGGCGGGGCATTCATGATCCTCGAATTATAAGCAACAAGGTCAGAAGGTGCGATGAAGTTTCCGAACAAAGCGATAAAATAAAGAAACCCCAGCAGTACAAGACTTGCAATTGCAAGCTTATGCCTTTTAAACTTCCTGCCCATTAATGTCCATTGAGAAGCAAGATAGTATTCCTCTTCCTTGTTTTTTCTGTTTTTGCCTATATGTAAGACCATCTTAAACGCTCCTCTCCGTGAAACGTATCCTGGGATCAAGCCATGCAAGCGTAATGTCCGAAAGCAGCGTTCCTACAACAACGAGAAAACCCTGTGTTAGAAGAATCGTTCCCGCCAGATACATATCCTGGTTTTTCAGCGCTTCATATAAAACCGGTCCCAATATCGCCATATTCATAACAATTGCAGAGATTGTAGAGCCGGAAAACAGGTTTGAGAGAGCGCCTGAAAGACCACTGACAACCGGATTCAACGCCGCCCGCAAACAGTACTTGTATGTGATGACCCGCTCACTTACTCCTTTTGCCCTCGCAACGAGTATATACTGTTTCGATACTTCATCGAGCATCTGCGCCCTGATGATACGGATTACACCGCAGGTATTGCTTGTGCCTATAACAATAACCGGTATTATCAAATGTTTTAAGAAATCGCCGAAATTGGAAAGGCGCAGGCCTTCCCTTAATATTTCCTCGGAGAACAGGCCGATAAGCGGATCTCCCGTGTATTTGAACGAGAGGAACATTAAAATTATCGCGAGCAGAAAGTTAGGGGTCGCAACGCCGAGAAAACCAATTGTCGTAAATATAAAATCTCCCGCGGAATATTGATGAAGCGCGCTGTATATACCGATAGGAACTGAAACCAGGTATGTAAACAGCATGATAATCAATGTAACAACGATTGTTAACGGCAGGCGAGCCATAATAACATTCCATACGGTTCTGTTATATGAAAAAGAATAACCAAAATCTCCTTCGGCAATAATCTTTTTCATCCATGAGAAATATTGTATGTACCATGGTTTGTCGAGCCCATACTGCTCACGCAGCCTGGCAATATCCTGCGCCGTGAATATTTCACCCTCGGCAGACATTCTTGAAACGTAACTTGTTACGTAATCACCCGGCGGCAGTTGAATAATGAAAAAGACGATAAATGATAACAACAACACCGTTGGGATAAACATCAATATCCGCTTGTAAATAAAATTTCCCATCTTCCGATACCCATCCTGTCGTTAATTTGCCGGGGAGGAGGCCGTTTACCGGCAACCTTCCTCCCGACAAAAGTAATTGTTTACATATAATTTATATCGGCTGCATTTTTATTTGGTAATAAACCGGTTATGGCATTTGCGATGTTATATACCTTTAGTACCGCTGTACAATATATTGCTGGTATGCATTAAAGCATGTCATTATATATTGTACAGCTGATTTTTATTAAGGTTACATCGCAAAAGCCTTCGGTTATTCTTTTGGTGTAATTTTTTATCAATTAATCCTCAAAATACAGGCAGTGGAAGTGAGCGATACCGTAATCTCTGAACTCGTCACAGAAGATTGCCGATTCGGGGAAATTGCGGATCTTCTTGTCTTTTGCAATAAGAAGCGGCAGGCTTTCCATATAACCGATAACCCAAATGTTCTCTTCGTGAAGCTTCAGCATTTCCAGAGCGATCCTTTCCCGCTCACTGCTCGTTGTCGCCAGTTTTAGCTGATCGTACAGATCACACAGCTTTTTCATATCGCCTGTCGGTTCAATTCCTTCTTTTCCTCCTGATGCATACCAGTTACCGTAAGCACCGTACCACGCGGCGTAGTTCCTTACGGGAACAAGAGTATCCGGTCTCAGAATAATATTGAACGTAGTTGCCGGTGTAACCGGAGCTATAATAGCCTCATGATCATTACTCGTCATCATATTTTCAAGCACCGAGCGATCTACAGGCTTATATGTGGCTTTAATACCGACCTTATTATAGTAAGCCATCAGAAGCTCTGCTGAATTATCGGCTTCAGCGGCGGTAAATGTCTGCAGATTCAGAACAAAGTCGGTTCCGTCCGCAAAATCATAATACCCGTCACTGCCCATTACAAGGCCGCATGACTCAAGCAGCTGCTTCGCCTTTTCAGGGTTATACTCGGTCCACTTCTTAGCCCATTCTTCGCTGTATCCCATAGCACCCTCGGAAGGAGCTGCCTGCCTTCCTTTTGCAAAACCATCAGACATTATTTCCGCATACTCGTCACGATCAACCGCTATCGATAAAGCTTGTCTGAAATCGGGATTGTTGAACAACGCTCTCTTTTTCTCATCCTTAACCGTCAGGTTCAGATGCAGCTGAGATATCATATCAGCCCAGGATACTCCCGGCCATTCAATAAGCTCGTATCCGCCTCTTTCCATATTCGCAGCG
>DATCLI010000415.1:0-3113 GCA_036563955.1 Clostridia bacterium
TATGATCCTGCGTTCAGTTTCATAAAAAGAGCGCTTCAGAACCGCAAACACGTAGTTACAGCAAACAAAGCCCTTATTGCTACCCGCGGACGGGAATTATTTAAGATTGCCCGCGAAAATGGCGTTGATATTCTTTTTGAAGCGAGTGTCGGCGGCGGCATCCCCATTATTAAAGGTCTTCGTGAAGGACTAATTGCCAATAAAATTGAAAGCATATACGGTATCCTCAACGGAACATGCAATTATATATTAACAAAAATGCATCAGGATAATCTTGAATTTGAAGACGCATTGAAGGGTGCGCAGGCTAATGGATACGCGGAAGCAGATCCGACGCTCGACATTAACGGAATAGATACTGCTCACAAACTTACCATTTTGGGTTCTCTCGCATCCGACAGTATCGTATCGTTCGACAACATTTATGTTGAAGGCATTACGGGAATAAGCAAGCTTGATATAGACTTTGCAAAAACCTTCGGATATACGATTAAACTTCTTGCGATATATCGCGTATTTAACGGCGGGGTTGATATTAGAGTCCATCCTACGTTGGTTTCCAATTCGCATTTATTGTCGGCGGTAAGCAATGAAATGAATGCCATATTCGTAACGGGAGATTTTGTCGGAAATACGGTATTTTACGGTCCGGGTGCGGGCGAAAGGCCGACAGCAAGCGCTATTGTCGGCGATATTGTTGATCTTTCAAGGGATTTACTGCTGAAGGAAGGCCAGAAATACTGCAATCGCACGATCAATCCGACGGCGGATGTAAAAATCATACCGATAGAAGAAGTAACAAACCGGTTTTATCTGCGTTTCTTCACACTTGACAAACCGGGTGTTCTGGCAAAAATCTCGGGTGTTCTTGCGGATTATAAGATCTCGATAGCGTCTATGGTTCAGCTCGAAACACACGAAAGGGACAATTACGTGCCTATTGTTCTTCTTACGCATGAAGCATCGGAAAAGTCCATGGAACAAGCCTTGAAAGAAATCATGAGGTTCGAATTTGTTAAAGAGAATTATCTGCGTCTAAGGATCTTTTGATTCCGCAGAAGTTGAAATCATATCTTCATTGGATTTTTTCGGTATTGCATTTAATAATATTGAAAAAGTGCTGCCTTCCCCCGGCTTGCTTTTTACTTTTATCTTTCCGCCGTGCCGCAGCACTATTATTTTCGCAATAGAAAGGCCGAGGCCGTGTCCGCCTTTGTTCCTGTCGCGGGATTCGTCAGCCCTGTAAAACCTGTCAAAAACATTATTAAGATCTTTGGCCGATATACCGCATCCATTATCCTTTACGGACAGTGTTGCGGTATTGTCGCTGCTTTTCAGGCTGATTTCAATAGTTCCGCCGGGCTGTGTGTATTTTTGCGCATTATCGATAAAAATCCGCATCGCCTGTTTTATACGGTTTCTGTCTCCATTCATATATATATCCTGGTCAATCGAACCCTCAATTATATGATTCTGATCCACCATTCGCGTTTCCTTTACGAGTTCATCCGTCATTTCGCTTAACGAGAATATCTCCATTGTAAGATTCAATGTATCTTTGTCATTTCTGGCGATAAACAGCAGCTTATCGACTAATTCCTTCATGTTTTCAGATTCATTTCGTATTGCCTCTATCGATTCGGCCAAAACTTCCGGATCTTCTTTCCCCCATCTCTCGAGCATTCGCGCATATCCCTGAATTACCGATATTGGAGTCCTCAGCTCATGCGATGCATCGGAAACAAACTGATTCTGCTTGTTATAAGCATCCTCAATTCTGTCCATCATTTCATTAAAGGTAATCACAAGGTCCTTAAGCTCATCCTTGGCGTTAGTTACATTAAGTCTGAGGTTAAGGTTCTGCGCTTTTATTTCCCTTACCATGTTTGTCATTTCAGCAATAGGGTACAGCGTGTTCCTCGTCATCGATTTTCCTCTGAAAAAAATCGTCAAAAGAACCATAGTTCCAAGGATGACAGCCGCCGCGAATAAAACAGCCATCTCAAGCAGTACGGGCGTTATATCCTTGAATATATTAACAAGGTAAAGTCCATCCGGGCGGTTCAAATGTGTTTTTATCATTATATATACAAGCCCGTCTTTACTGTAAATCCAAACGGGAACCATGCTGTGCGGATTGTTATATTCTCCGTAAGTATTCAAAAGGCTCTCCCCGTCAACGCCGGATATATCTAATTCCGTATCATGCTGAACAGCTATATTATAAATGGATCTCGTAAGTTCTCCTGTCGTACTCAGATCGTCAACGATATGAACAACGTCTCGAGCGATAATAACAGAATTGAAAATGCAGTACATAATCAAAACAAGTATAAGGCATGACAGGAAAGAATCGACCATCATCCTCGTATACGCTCCCGATAGACGGCGTCCCATCGAAGATGCCTGGGCATTTTTGGTCTTTTTCGGTCTTACCTGTACTTTGCTGTTTTTTCTGACCTCTTGTGAGTTTTTAAAGCCGCTCCTGTCCTTTTTGTACATGAAAACCGTCTTTATTCCTGCCGGTTTATTCTTATTCATTGTCTTCAAAAATATATCCCACTCCACGAATAGTCTTAATATATGACAGGTTGTATTTTTGATCAATCTTTGCCCTCAAATACCTGATATAAACATCCGTAACATTGGTGTCGCCGTAATAATCATATCCCCAGACTTTTTCAATGAGCTTTTCACGCGTAAGCACTATTCCTTTGTTCTCCATCATATACGCGAGCAGGTCATACTCCTTTTTCGACAGTGGTATCTCTTCATCTTTAAACATAACCTTATGGGCGGTTTTATTAACCACAAGGTCCCCTGCTCTTAGTATTTCTTCTTCGGTTTTTCTCGCAGCGTTTTGTTTTCTTTTAAGAGCAACACGGATTCTTGCGAGCAATTCCTCAATAGCAAATGGTTTTGTCACATAATCATCCGCTCCGCTGTCAAGCCCCATAACCTTATCGGATACATCATCTTTCGCGGTCAGCATAATAACAGGCAGATCGGTGCTTTTTCGTATACGGCGCAATACTTCAATACCGCTTAACATCGGCAGCATTAAGTCAAGTATTACAAGATCGACATCTCCCTTTAAAGCCTTTTCCAACCCG